>NZ_JBHTWX010000202.1:0-5938 GCF_042792155.1 Kitasatospora sp. NPDC056651
GCCGCCGCGATCTGGCACAACTGGAACACCGGGGCCACGATCAAGCGCTCACTCATCGCCTATGACCACTGAGAACATCGGACTCATTCATCTAGTCGCGATGGGCGAGCACCGCGAAGCACGGGCCTGGTATCGCGTTGCACAGCTCGCGGCCGAGGAAACTCGTGACCGCGCCCTCCGCGCTTGGCTTGTAGCACGTGAGGCCGTCATCCCCTTCTACTACGGGGCGCCGGCGGGCGCGGCCGAGCTAGCCGAACAAGCCCGGGTACTCGCGGGTAGCACGGTGTGCGCCACCGCCGCATGGGCACCTGCGTTGAAAGCCCGGGCGCTCGCGCGTCTCGGCCGTCCCGAGGAAGCGCGCGCCGCCATGGTCCTCGCTGAACGGGCTTTCGCCCGGCTGGGGGCAGAGCACACCGCCGACTTGGCATACGGCTACACGGAGCGTCAACTCCGTTGGCACATCGGCAGCATGTACACCACTCTTGGTGACATCAAGCGCGCACAGCCATCCCTTGACCAGGCTCTTGGTCTCTACGCACCCACCCAGTACCTCGACCGAGCACTCATTGCTTTGGACCAGGCAGACGGCCTGATGCGCGCAGGTGAGATCGGCTCGGGTGCACAGACCAGCATGCTCGCGATTGCCGCACTCCCGGACGAGCACCGGACCGGAATTGTGCTGGCTCGGGCGCGGGAGGTCGCAGCGGCGGTGCCACCGCGTGCGGCACGTCTACCACTGGTTGCCGATCTTCGCGAGATGTTGGCCATGCCGACCTAGGGCCGCAGGGCGAGCACCTGAAGCAACCCGGTGACCGCGACACCCGCCACGATCTCCCGCCGGTCGATCATGCCCTGGACCCGGGAGATCGGGATCCACTCGATCCGGTCGGCCTCATGGGTGTCCACCGGCGGTGCGACGTAGCTGGCGCCGCGGGCGAGGAACACATGGTGCTCGGCGTCGCTCATGCCGCCGATGGGCTGGACGTAGGCGAGCGCCTCGACCTCGCCCACCCGCCAGCCGGTCTCCTCCAGCACCTCGCGAACCGCCGCGGCTTCAAGGGACTCCCCGTCCTCGACGATGCCGCTCGGAATCTCCCAGCTCCAGGTGCCCGTCGCGAAGCGGTGCCGCCACATCATCAGCACCTCGTCCCGGTCGTTGACCACCACGACGGCCGCAACCGGCGCGAAGCGCACCACGTGGTGCTCGTACCGCTCCCTTCCGAGCGGCTCGACCTCGACCAGGTCGAGCCGCACCCACGGACTGGTGTACACGGGACGGCTACCGTGGACGGTCCACTCGCTACTCACTCGTACCTCATGATCTCGGTGGGGCAGGGTCGGCGCCATCCTGTCAGAGGTGCATCCGGTGGCGGCACGGCCGGCCTGGTACTACCGGGGGCACCCGGCAGCCCTCACCGCACTCGCCCCGGCTGACCGCGATGATCCGTCCGACCCGCTGAACCCGGAAGCGGCCGGCGAGCTGCGCGAGCACCTGGCCGCCCTGTCCCCGCCCACCTCGGCACAGAGACGGAAGGCACCACCACATGCCGGACCAGGACCGCGTCATCCACATCCGCCGCCCCTACCTCGACCTGATCACCGCCGGCACCAAGACCATCGAGGTGCGCGTCGGCTACCCCTCCATGCGCAGGATCCGGCCCGGACAGACCCTCGTCTTCACCTCCGAGGACGCCCGCTGCCGCACCCAGGTCGTCACAGTCGCCGAGTACCCCACCTTCGAGGCCATGCTCGACGCCGAGGACAACGAGGCGATCGGCTCCGAAGGCATGACCCGCACCCAACTCCTCACCGCCTGCCGCGACATCTACCCTCCCGACAAGGAGCAGCTCGGCGTCCTCGCCATCCACCTGCGGCTCACCCCGTAACCCGGGCGCGACCGCCCTGCGCTGCGCAGGAAGTCGGCGGGTCCGACTTCCTGCGCAGCGCGGCCGGCTTCCACGCACGAGCAGCTGGGGCGAGGCCCACTTGTCGAGGACTTCCAGGTACGCGGGTCAGGCGCTCGGGGTCCGGGCTGTGACGATCAGGGTTCCGATGTGCCCCTCGGTCGGGGCGTCGAGAACCGCCGCGTCCGCCGACTCGAACCCGCTGCGCAGAAGGAGACCGGCCCACCTGCGGGGCGTGTAGGAGTAGCGGTAGGTGTACAGCGCCCTCCCGGCGAAGCCGCCCTTGTACATCCCTTGTGGGCCGTAGGTGCCGGGGATGGCGGGGGGCTGTGAGAAGACCAGGACGCCGCCGGGGTTCAGGCGGGAGGCGATCAGGGGGAAGAGCTTCAGCGGGTCCGTGAACCAGACCGCTCCGAACATCGAGTAGACCGCGTCCCAGGTCTCGTCGGCGCCGCTCAGGTAGTCCAGGACCTCGGCGCAGTGGATCCGCACGCCGGACGGCCCCCAGCGCTCGGCGGCTTTCTCGGCCATCACGGGCGAGAGGTCCACGCCCGTGGCCTTCACGCCCTGCTCGGCCAGCGTGGCAAGAGCGCGGCCCGTGCCGCACCCGATCTCCAGCGCGCTGGCCGGCGACCCGAGCAGTTCCAGGCCGGGTCCGTGGTCGGCGTACTGGGTCCAACGGAAGACGGGCCCGGCATCGAATACGTCGTCCTTGATTCCGGCCGCGTACGTGTCCCAGAGTTCGCGCTCGGATTCGATGTCGTGCTGTGCGGGCAACGCGATTCCTTTGAAGAAGAGTTGGCAGGCGGGCAGTGCCTCTGCCCTCCCAGGTGGGGCAGGGGCACCCTGGCGCCCGATCAGTGGCTGTCGGGGACCTTGTCGTCGCACGGGGAGCAGTTCGCCCCGTCGATCGCCCACAGCTCCTCGTCGGCGTCGAACCCGTTGCCGCGCAGGAACTCGGCGGTACGGGTCACGATGCCGTCGTTGCGTCGCTGGATCAGCGGGGCGTGGTGCTTGTATCGGCCGGCGTTGTACACCTCGCAGACGGCGAAGTACACCGGCGTGTCCAGCAGGAGCTGGTGCACCCCGATGTCCACGATCTTGCCGACACCCAGGTGCACCTCCGGGTGCTCCATGGCGGTGATCGTGTACGCGATGGCGTTGTCGAGGATGCGCTCCGCCATGTCGCGCACCATGGTGTTGTCGCGGAGCAGGAGCGCGATCTCCCGGTCGTACAGGTCACCAGTGTTGCCGGGGCCCTCGAACACGTTGTACGTGAGCTCCTTGACGTACGGGCGAACCGCGTCGAGGAGGGCGCGGGGGTCACGGAACTCGGTGCCCGCAGGTGCTTCCAGCGCAACGGTCATGGTTCGTTCCTCTCTTCTCGGTGGCGCACTGCCTTGCATGAACCGTCCAGGAGGACGGGGGCGCTTTCGCACCGCTCGGACCGTTACTCTGCGAGGCTTTTCGGCGTACGGGTGCTGATGCTCGCCACCATGCGGGCCACTCCTCGGGTAATGGCCGGAACCGGCGAACAACACGCTATGAGCGCAGAGCAGTTCGGATCCACGACCTTGCACGGGCTTGCACAGATTCACCCGAGAGCGGCTATCGCGGACGCGATGAGCGCACGCGCTTGGGCGCCGTAGACAGCCATCCGGCACAGCTCCTGAAACGCCCGTGCGTAGGTGGCGATCTCGCCGGGCGTCGTGATGACCACGCGCCCGGACAACAGCTCCACCTGTACGCGGGCTTCGTCAAAGATCGAGAACGTCTCCATGGGCCACAGCTTGCGGCGGCCGGTGTGCGGCACCACTCCGAGCGACACGTTCGGCAGGGCGACCACGGCCAGCAGGTGACCAAGCTGGCCGGCCATGCCTTCCGAGTCGGCCATCTGGTGGTGCAGCACGCCCTGTTCGACCAGCAGGGCGAACCGGTGGTTGCCCTCCCGGAGCACGTGAGACCGCGCCACGCGGGCCTCCACGGCTTCTGGTACGTCGTTCGGGATACCCCGGAACTCAGTGATCGCCTCAAGCAATCCCGTTGCGTAGGAGGGTGTTTGGAGCAGGCCGGGAACCACCGTGGAGCAGTAGACCCGCATGAGGCGCGTCCGTTCGTAGAGCGGCACCACCTCTTCCTGAGCGCGGCGCAAACCGGTGCCGTGGATCCGCTTCCACTCGGTGTACATCGAGTCGGCCGACCGGGAGGCGGCGATGAGGTCAGGTGCTCGCTCCGGCACGCCGCACACCTCGCACCACACCCGTATGTCAGTGCCGGAGGGCGTGGTGCGTGCGTTCTCGATCCGAGAGGACTTGGACGGGTGCCACCCGCAGCGCTGGGCCAGTTCATGGCCGGACAGTTCAGCGTCCTTGCGGATGGCACCCAAGGCGTCGGCGATGGCCTTCCGGGCCTCTTGGGCACTGGAGAGCGGAGAGGCGGGCATGGTTCGAGCTCTGTCCGGGCCCCTCAGACCTTGTAGTCGGCGTGAGGCGTCGCCAGGTCCCAGACGGCCGCGAACGCCGACGTGCACAGCGCCGCAACGACAGGGGCCTCCGTGTACTCCGGGTCAGCGCCGGCCCCGTCACCGGTGAAGTGGTTGAACCTCACGATCCGGTTGTCGAACAGCCAGAAGTCGTTGCCGGGCAGCGCGAGCGGTGAGGCCATCCGGCGCGGCAGCCAACGGACTTCCTCGCCCGCACCGACCACGACGGACGTTCCGGCGTGCTCGTACCGGATGTACTCTGAG
Organism: Kitasatospora sp. NPDC056651; assembly: GCF_042792155.1. Taxonomy (NCBI): domain Bacteria; kingdom Bacillati; phylum Actinomycetota; class Actinomycetes; order Kitasatosporales; family Streptomycetaceae; genus Kitasatospora; species Kitasatospora sp. NPDC056651. Next base: position 4,651 of record NZ_JBHTWX010000202.1, read on the forward strand.
ACGGGTTCCGAGACGATCCGGGCCCGTCGCACGGTCACCCCTCGGCCGGTCGTCTCGCGGATCAGCTCGACCCACGCCCGCCAGTGGTCCGACGTGGGGTCGACGTTGCGCGTGCCCGTCTCCCGCCACCTCCGCAGAGCGTCCGTTTCCCGCGCGATCCCGTAACTGTCGTGCAACTCAAGATGCACCGCGGACGTGTTCGCCGCCCTCATCAAGTCGGCGACGGTGGGCACGCTCTGCGACATCACAAGCCTCTCGGATCATCGGCACCATGCGGAACGGGACACGAAAGATGCCCTCACCCTCGGGGCACCCGGACGAGTGGCCGGGGATGTGGGTTTCCGCGCATGTGGCGACGGTCTCGGCGTCGACCACGTACGACTGGAACACCAGGTCTTCGGCTTCCTCGTCCACCCACACGGTAGGGCTCTGATCCGTGTCCGTGTCGGGATCGATGCCGATGAACGTCAGTTTCATGGTCCTCGCCCCTGTCGAGTCAGTTGCACTGGCATGCGCGACCATCACCCTTTGGAGCGATCCGCGTCAAGGACGCCGACGGATACGCGGCTCGAACGGCCCTCTCGGCGAGGGTGTGGGCGACAAGGAGCAGCTCGGCGTCCTCGCCATCCACCTGCGACTCACCCCGTAACCCGGGCGCGGCCTGCGGCCTGCCCCGGTCTCCCGCCGGTCGATCATGCCCTGGATCCGGGAGGGTGGAGTCGCGGGGCAGTGCACCTGGCCCTCGCACCCCCTCCGCACCCCTTCACGCTGGTGACGATTCGCCAACGCGGCAATACCGTTGGTGACGATCGCGGGCCGCGCCCGGCGGCCCGGCGTACGGGAGGTTCCACCATGCGACGCCGACGCCTCGTCACCACGATCGGGACTCTCACCGCCGCGGGGCTGCTGGCTGTAGCCGTCCCCACGTCCGCCCATGCCGCTACGGGCGTTCTGACGTTCTACAACGTGATGCTTGGCAACGGGCAGGGCACTGGCCGGGCCGTGGCGTACACCGATCCGGCCCCGGGCTGTCACAGGACGCCGAGGGATGTGTACGGGCCGTTGTGGGGCGCGAGGAACGAGACGGACAGCAAGGTCCGCTTCTACTCGACGGTGGACTGTGCGGGGCCGCTCTTCAGCGTGTCCGCCGGCAGTTGGGTGACGTTCAGGTCGAACCCGGGCTCCTTCAGCGTCGACAGCTGAACCGGTCGGGATGCGGCACAGAGGAACTGACTACCCGTCGCTTGTGCCGTCCCGAACCGCGGGCCCGGACCGTTCGCGGTCCGGG
>NZ_JBHTWX010000203.1:0-5777 GCF_042792155.1 Kitasatospora sp. NPDC056651
CTCACGCGGCGGCCGCGGGTGCGCCGTTCCCATGACAGGGGGCGGCGCGGGCCCTGTTTCAGGGCGCGCACCGACCCCCGGTGCGCCGGGTCAGCGGGCGCCGGCCCGGGCGCGGCGGTAGAGCACGCCGCCACCGAGCATCAGGGCCAGACCGGCGGCACCGAGCAGCTCGACGCCACCGGCACCGGTGTGGGCCAGCTGGGCCGCCGGGGCGGGCGCGACGGCCGCCTCGGCCGCCACGGCCGGAGCGACGCTGCGCGGGACGGGCGGGGCCTCCTCCGCGGAGACCTGCGGCGGGGTCGGGCACTCCTCGGCGCAGCCCTCGGCCGGCGGCGCGACGGGCTTCGGGGCGGGCTTCTCCACGTTGGCGCAGTCGTTGCCGAAGGCCGGGTTGCCGACGCCGGCCACGTTCACCGAGTTGCCGCAGGCGTTGACCGGGACGTCCACCGGCGCCTGGACGCTGTTGCCGGAGAGCACGCCCGGCGAGTTGGTGGCGACACCGGAGGCGCCGGCCCCCGGGACGGCGGTGCCGGCGCCCTGGTGACCGCCGGCCTCGGAGCTGCCGAGACCGCTGCCACCGAGGCCGCTGCCACCGACGCCACTGCCGCCGGTGCCGTTACCGCCGGTGCCGTTACCGCCGGCGCCACCGCCGTGGCCGCCGACCCCGCCACCCCCGCCGCCGCTGCCGTCGGGCCGGCCGCCCTGGGCGGGCTTGGAGGCGTGGTGCGCTCCGCCACTGACGTTGGCGCACTTGTTGCCGAAGGACGGGTTCAGCAAGCCGACCAGGTCGATCGTGTTGCCGCAGAGATTGACCGGCACATCGACCGGCACCTGCACCGAGTTGCCCGAGGCGACGCCGGGTGAACCCACGGCACCCCCCTGCGCCTCGGCGCCACCCGCGTAGGCGTAGCCGGCGGTCGAGGCCAGCACACTGCCGGTGGCCACGGCCGTGAGGATCCCCTTCTTGGCTACATTCCTCATGTTTTCCCCTGACATTTCGAGACGACGTGTCTACCTTGACATGAACCTGTAAAAAGTCGGAATTTCCGTATATCCGTAAATCACGCAAGGGCTGCGGCTGCACACGAGTTAACGAGGGGCCGACAGGGAGGTTGAGCCGAACGTACCGGCTTCACCCGATCGAGCGATTGCGCCGGAGCCCGTGTATCCGGGAGTCGCCGAAGACCGAACACCCCCGGTGCGGCGCGTCCGCCGCCCGGGGGCCGGGATGGGTCGGCTCAACAGGCCTCGACGGCCCGGAGGTCGACTCAGACGTTGGCGCAGGTGTTGCCGAACGCCGCGTTCAGCAGGCCGACGACGCTCACGGTGTTGCCGCAGAAGTTCACCGGGACGTGCACCGGGACCTGGATCGTGTTCCCCGAGACGACGCCCGGGGAACCGGCGGCCACACCCTCGGCGACGGCACCGCCGTGAGCGGACGCGACGCCGGCGGCGGCGAACACCAGACCACCCGTGGCGGCGGCGACAGCGGTGATCTTCTTGACCTTCATCATTCCTCCTGTATGGACAACGCAACCCGTTCGGCGGGCTGCACAGGGATGAACGACGTTGCGGCAAACGGGGTACGGAGTGGATCTCCCATTCACCCGCAACGGTGATGGATCGCACGCATGACCGGCCTCGGATTTCCAGCAGAATCGCTTCTGTTGATCTCCTCCAGCCCATCCCACAATCATCCGCTCCGACAATGCGGTCGGCCCGCTCCCGGAACTCCGGAAACGGGCCGACCCAGTCGCCTGATCAGTGGCGGTTCAGCAGGCGTCGATGAAGCGGTCCAGCACCCGGACGCCGAACTTCAGGCCGTCCACCGGCACCCGCTCGTCCACACCGTGGAACATCCCGGCGAAGTCCAGCTCCGGCGGCAGCTGGAGCGGCGCGAAGCCGAAGCAGCGGATGCCCAGGTCCTGGAAGGACTTGGCGTCCGTCCCGCCCGACAGGCAGTACGGCACCGCCCGCGCGATCGGGTCCTCGGCCCGCAGCGCGGTCTGCATCGCCTCGACCAGGGCACCGTCGAAGCCGGTCTCGATCGCCTTGTCCGCGTGCAGGCTCTCGCGCTTCACGCGCGGGCCGAGCACACTGTCCAGCTCGGCCAGGAACTCCTCCTCGAAGCCCGGCAGGAAGCGCCCGTCCACGTGGGCGGTGGCCTGACCGGGGATCACGTTGACCTTGTACCCGGCGCCGAGCATGGTCGGCTGGGCGGTGTTGCGCAGCGTGGTGCCGATCATCTTGGCGATGCCGCCGAGAACCCGCAGCGTCTCGTCCATGTTCTCCGGGTCCAGCTCGACCCCGAGCGCGTCCGACAGCTCGTCCAGGAAGGCCCGGACGGTCTTGGTGATCCGCAGCGGGAACTGGTGCCGGCCGAGCCGGGCGACCGCCTCGCACAGCTCGGTGATCGCGTTGTCGTCGTTCTCCATCGAGCCGTGGCCGGCCCGGCCCTCGACCGTCAGGCGCATCCAGTGCATGCCCTTCTCGGCCGTCTCCACCAGGTAGAGGCGGACCTGGTCGTTGACGGTGAAGGAGAAGCCGCCGACCTCGCCGATCGCCTCGGTCACGCCCTCGAACAGCCCCGGGTGCTTGTCCACCAGGAAGCGCGCCCCGTAGGTGCCGCCGGCCTCCTCGTCGGCGAGGAAGGCCAGCACGATGTCGCGCGGGGGCTTGCGCCCGGTGCGCAGCCGGTCGCGGACGACCGCCAGGGTCATCGCGTCCATGTCCTTCATGTCGACCGCGCCGCGACCCCAGACGCAGCCGTCCGCGATCTCGCCGCCGAACGGGTCGTACGTCCAGTCCGCCGCGTTGGCCGGCACCACGTCGGTGTGGCCGTGGATCAGCAGGCCGGGACGGGAGCGGTCCTCGCCCTCGATCCGGACCACCGTCGAGGCCCGGCCCTTGGCCGACTCGAAGATCTGCGGCTCCAGCCCGAACTCGGCGAGCTGTTCGGCGACGTACTCGGCCGCCCTGCGCTCCCCCGGGCCGGAGCCGTCCCCGTAGTTGCTGGTGTCGATCCGGATCAGATCGCGACAGATCTCGGCGACCTCCGACTCAGCCGTCACCTTCGGGGCCGCCGACTCGCTCCGCTCGCTCACGGTCACTCCTCGTCTTGGGCCCGCACCGACGCACCAGCGCGCCACCCCCAGGACCTGCACCCGGGCCGTACGAGCACGTCCGCCCATCCTCCCCCAGCCCCCGGCCCCGATCCAGCCCCGCGCGCTCCCGAAACCCGCTGGTCACGCCCCCGCCACATGCCGCCCCTTGCCCCCGCCACCGGTGCCGCTCCCCCGGTCCGGAACCGTTTTGGGAGCCCAAGCCGATCTTTGCTACAGTTACATCTGTCAGCGCGACGGACGAGAGATCGGAAGCCGCGAGGACGACACCCGGTCCGGGTGGCGGAATGGCAGACGCGCTAGCTTGAGGTGCTAGTGCCCTTTATCGGGCGTGGGGGTTCAAGTCCCCCCTCGGACACCGGCGAAAGGCCCCAGATTCATCTGGGGCCTTTCTGGTTTTCCGACTCTCCCACGCCCTGGCTTCCGGGTTTCCGGCTCTCCGGAGTTTCCGGGGTTCCAGGGTTTTCGGGGTTCCGGATTTTCCGGCGACGGTTCCGGCCGGGGCCCGGTCAGCCGGTCATGGTCGCGCCCGCACCCGTGTAGGCGCCGTAGACGCCCGTGTCGTCCGCCCAGATCCAGTAGCCCGTGTGCGAGACGCCGTCGGAACCGACGTGGGAGTCGGCGACCTGGAAGCCGGCGCCGTTCTCGTTGACGATGAACTGGCCCTGACCGAAGTTCGCGTCCAGGCCTTCCGGGGCGGCGGCCGAGGCCAGGCCCGCGCAGCCGATGACGAGCGGGACGGTGAGGGCACCGACGGCCACCACTCGCTTGAGAGCACGCATCAAGATCTCCTCCACGGAGTTTCGGGTTGGGGCGGGAGCTGTTCGACCCCGCCGCGATTCAGACAGCCACGCCCCGCACCCCGTCGCAACCGGCGCCACGCCCCCGCCCGGCCTCACGTCCCGTCAGAATCGCCGTTCCCACCAGCGAGGATACGACTGGTGTGCTTTTTCATGAGGATCAGTCGGCTGGAGCACCCCACGACTCCGCTCCGCCCCGAACACAGGGGAATCCCCTCGGAGTTCACCGGAACTCCGAGGGGATTCGCGGCTTGGGTCAGCCGTTCTGCCAGGTGGCGCCGGAACCCGTGAAGGCCCCGGAGACACCGGTGTCGTCGGACCAGATCCAGAAGTCGGTGTGCTGGACCCCGTCGGAGTTCAGAACGGAGTTGGCGCTCGCGGCGCCGGCGCCGTTCTGGTTGGCGACGAACTGGCCCGCGCCGAAGTTCGCGTCCAAGCCTTCCTGCGCCGAGGCCAGGCCGGCGCAGCCGATCACGAGCGGGACGGCGATGGCACTGGCAGCCAGGACACGCTTGAGAGCACGCATGGAAATCTCCTCCACGGAGTTTCGGAATCGAGATGGCGTCGCCGATCGGCCCGCCGCGACTCAGACAGCCATGCCCCGCATCCCGCCGCAACCGACGCCACGGCCCTCTCGGCCCGCGCTCGGCCGGAAACGCCGAGCCGACCAGCAGAAATACTGATCAGGTGATTGTCGGGAGGATCATTCGGCCGGAGCAGACCGGCGACACCCGACAGCCAGATCGGTCCGGCGCCACCGACCGTCCCCGGACCGGCCCCGCCGCTCGCCGATGTCATTCGAAAGCCTGATCCGGGGATCGGCCGTACGGGAACGATCGGCCGGAGGCCCGTCCGCCGGTCGCGCCGGACGGATGCGACGGATCGTCAGGGCCGGCGGGCGTCGTCGCCCAGGGCGCTCTCGATGCCCTGGACCATCCGCCACAGCGGCGCCCGGCGGCTGGCGACCAGGACCACGACCTCGTCGGACTCCCCCTCGGCGGCTTCCGCCGGGCGGTCGCTCCAGGTGCCGGTGACGAAGGCCATCGCCGCGTCCACCTCGGCCACCCAGTCGCTCTCGCCGCCCGAGCGCAGCCAGGTGCGCAGGGCGTGGTTGTGCGCGGAGACGACGGCCGCGGCGATCACGTCCGCGCGCAGCGGGCCGTCCGGGCGGTCGGCGAAGCGGTCGCGCAGATAGGCGGCGAGGGTGTGCTCGTAGCGCCAGACCACGGACAGCTCGTACGCCCGCAGGCCGGGCACCTTGCGGGTCAGGCGGTAGCGCTGGACGGAGAAGGAGGGCTGCTCGGCGTACATCCGCAGGACCAGGCGGGCGGCGTCGCAGGCGTGCTTGACCGGGTCCTCCTCGCCGCTGCCGGACTCCAGGAACTCCGTCATCTCGGTGAGGCTGCGCTCGTGGTCGGGGAAGACCACGTCCTCCTTGGCCGGGAAGTAGCGGAAGAAGGAGCGCCGGCCGACGCCCGCCAGCGAGACGATGTCGTCGACGGTCGTCTGCTCGAACCCCCGCTCCAGGAAGAGCTCGAAGGCCGCGGCCACCAGCGCCTCGCGCATCGCCGGCTTCGAGGGCCCGTCATTCATGGGCTGGTCCTGCTCTTCCTTGTCGCTCATTCACCGGAACCTAACATCCACCCTCGGGGTGGCCGGGACGGCCGGGCCGCCCCTTCGGGCCCGGCCGTCGGTGCGCGTCGGTGCGCGCGGGTGTGGGTCTCGGGAAAGGTTTCGAGAGGGGGTTACGGGAGGGGTTACGAGGGGTTACGGGAGGTTGCGGGCCATCACGATCCGCTGCACCTGGTTGGTCCCCTCGTAGATCTGCGTGATCTTCGCGTCCCGCATCATCCGC
>NZ_JBHTWX010000204.1:0-5618 GCF_042792155.1 Kitasatospora sp. NPDC056651
ATGGCGCTCGCTGAGGAACGCGGTGGCCACCGCACCGTCGTCGACCCGGACCCGCTCCACCGGCCCGGCGGCGGCAGGTTTCGGACACCCCACCGCAGTGCGCACACGTCTTCGAAAGAAGGCACCGCCCTACCGGCACAAGGCCCGGTATGGTCTGGGGTAACCGTGGACGCGGGGTATCGGAGTCCCCTGCGCGAGGAGCCCCCAACGTGCTGATCACCCATGACACCGAGTGCGCGCTGAGCATCCTCGTGGAGCTGCTCAACACCGCACCCGAGGTGTGCGGTGCCGAACGGCTGCCGGACGTCGCCGCGCTGGACGCCTTCGTGGTCCGGCAGGAGATCAGCGAGATCGACTCGCTGACCGAGGACGACCTGAGCCGGGTGCACCAGCTGCGCACCCGGCTGCGCGAGGTGTTCGGGACGGAGTCGACCGCGGAGGCCACCGAGCTGGTCAACTCGATCGTCGCGGCCGCCGGGACGACGCCCCGGCTGACCAACCACGACGACCACGACTGGCACATCCACTACTTCGCACCGCACGCCGCGCTCGGCGACCACCTGGCGGCCGAGCTGGGCATGGCGCTGGCCTTCATCCTGGTGGCGGGCGAGCGGGAGCGGCTGCGCCGCTGCGAGGCGCCGGACTGCGCGCGGGTCTTCGTGGACCTCTCCCGGAACCGCTCGCGGCGCTACTGCGACAGCCGCACCTGCGGCAACCGGCTACACGTGGCCGCCTACCGCGCGCGGCAGCGGTCGGCGGAAGCGGTCCCCTCCGCCTGACCCGCCGAGCCCCCGGTCCCCGCGCGGGGCGTCCGCGCCACCGGGGGCGTTCAGATCCCGCGCTTGCGGAGGATCTCCTCGATGTCGGCGAAGTCGCCGATGCCGTCGTCCCGCTTGCCTGCGGCCTGCCGCTTCGGGGCCTCGGGCGCCGACGCCACCGCCGGGCGCTCGGGCGCCGGTCCGGCCGCGGCCGGGCGGTCCGGGGCGCCCTCCACCGCTGCGGCGCCGCGCCGGCCCAGCCAGCGGGTGGTGAGCAGCAGGACCACGGAGACACCCAGCAGCCCGATACCCGTCCACACCCTAGGGTCGAAGACCAGCTTGGTCGCCCAGCCGGTGAACTCCCGGCCGATCCTGCTCGCCAGCGGGAACAGGCCGGTCAGATAGAGCCCGGCGGGCAGCAGGGCCACCGCGAACCAGCGGGTCGCCGACAGGAAGCGCCGCCGGTAGGCCCGTAGCCCCGCGAAGGCCACCCCGCCCGCCGTGAGGATGAAGCTGATCGCCGCGCTCAGCACAGGACCACCCCTTCGTTTCCGGTCGTCCCGGTCATCGCTGCCTTCCTCTCGATCCGCCCTCGGGCGCACCTCCGGACGGAGCGGGCACCCACTAGTGGAACACTGAGGGAATGATCGATGGTTCCCTCCCCCGCCTCGAGTTCTGGTGCGACCTCCAGTGCCCGGACTGCCACACCGCGCTGGACGACGTACGGGCGCTGCGCGCGCGGTACGGCGACGCGCTGTCCGTGGAGCTGCGGCACTTCCCGCTGGAGAAGCACAAGCACGCCTACGCCGCCGCGGAGGCGGCCGAGGAGGCGTTCGCGCAGGGGCTGGGCTGGCCGTTCGTGGAGGCGCTGCTGGCCCGCACCGCGGAGCTGGCCTCGGGCGGGCAGCAGGTGCTGCTGGACGTGGCCCGGGAAGTCGGGGCCGACGTCGAGGAGGTGGACACCGCGCTGATCGACGGCCGGCACATGCTGACCGTCGACGCCGACCAGGCCGAGGGCAAGGCGATCGGCGTCACGGGCACGCCGACGTACGTGATCGGCGGGAAGCGCCTCGACGGCGGCCGGAGCCAGGACGGGCTGCGGGCCGAGATCACGGCCGTCATCGAGGCGGCGAAGGCGTCCTGACGCCACGTCGGATCACAGGTGCTTGCCGTAGAAGCGCTCGGTGATCTCGTAGCCCAGCGACGCGTAGAGCCGGACGGCGGTCCCGTTGTGGGTGAAGACGTTGAGACCGAGGTTCCGCACTCCGGCGGCCAGGCACTCGCGTTCGGCGAGCAGCATCAGGGCGCGTCCGTGTCCCCGGCCCCGGTGGGCCGGGGACACCTCGACGCTCATCACCCAGGCGAGCGGTTCGCCGTCCGGCAGGTCGCGCAGGCGCAGCTGGACCCAGATCGAGCCGTACGGGCCCTCCGTCCCGTCGGCGTCGTACAGCCTGTGCAGGACGACGCCGGGGGTCTCGACGCCCTGCGGGACCGGGTTCGGCGGGTCGTCGCCGCCGGTCCTGGCGCGGGCCTCCTCCTCGGTGAGGCCGGACTCGACGAGTGACCGGCGGAAGCCCGCCGCGGACCGGGCGAGCCAGTCGTCGAGGTCGGCCGGGTCGAACGGGCGGGTGCTCACCCCGGCGGGCAGGGCGGGGGCGGTGGTCAGCCGCTTGGACATGCCCAGGGCCCGCTCGGCGTAGCCCAGGGTGGTGGCGAGCCCGCGGGCCGTGTCGGCGTCCCCGGGAATGCCGACGTCGACCCGGGTGCAGCCCCAGGTGCGCAGCACCTCCTCGGCGGCCAGCCCGCCGAACGTGCCGCGGCCCCGGCCGCGCCCCTCGGTGATCTCCAACTCGGATATCTTGCCCCAGAGTTGGCTGCCCTGCGGCTCGGCCGTGGTGCGCAGCGCACCGATCGGGTGGCCGTTCGCGAGGATCAGCCAGCGTCTGGTGCGGCCGCCGGCCGCGGTGGGTGTCTCCGGGCCCTCGGGGCGCAGCGTGGTGGTCATGTGGAAGTCCCTTCCCCTTGGTCAGGGGGTTATCCGCCCACCGGGGGTCACGGGTCGAGGTCGTCGCCGCTGCGCTCGGCGAAGACGGCCATGGCCTTGGCGGTGACGGGGCCGGTGCCGGTGCCGGTGCCGGGCAGTTCGCGGTCGTCGACGCGGGTGACGGCCTGGACGTCACGGGTGGTGGACGTCAGGAAGACCTCCTCGGCGTCCTGGAGGGCGCTGAGCGGGAGATCGGCCTCCTCGGCACCGCACCAGTCGATGACGAGCTGCCGGGTGACGCCGGCCAAGCAGCCGGAGGCGAGGGCGGGGGTGAGCAGGCGGCCGCCGAGGACCACGAAGACGTTGGAGCCGGTGCCCTCGCAGAGCCGCCCGGCGGTGTTGGCGAACAGGGCCTCGGAGGCGCCGGCCCGGTGGGCGGCGGCCAGGGCGACGACGTTCTCGGCGTACGAGGTGGTCTTGAGGCCGGCGACGGCGCTGTGTTCGTTGCGGCGCCAAGGGACGACGGCGACGGCGGTCCGGTCGGGGCGGCGGCCGATCGCGTTGAGGGCGACGACCAGGGTGGGGCCGGTGGTGCCGCGTTCGGAGCTGAGCGGGCCGTTGCCGCCCGTGTAGGTGACGCGCAGGCGCCCGAGCGGCGCGGGGTTGGCGGCGAGGACCCGGACACAGGCCTCGCGGACCAGGTCGTGGTCGGGGTCGGGCAGGCCGAGGCCGCGGGCGGAGCGGGTGAGCCGGTCGAGGTGGCGGGTGACCGCGAAGGCCCGGCCGTCGACCGTCTTCAGGGTCTCGAAGACTCCGTCGCCGGTGGTCAGGCCGTGGTCGAGGACCGAGACGGCCGCGTCGGTCGAGTCGACGAGGGCGCCGTTGACCCAGCTCGTGGTGCGGTTGTGCATCAGGTGCTGCTCCTAGGCGGTGGGGGCTCAGGCCCCGGTCGGGTCGGGTTCGCTGCCGGATTCGCTGCCCGACGCTATCGCGACCAGGCGGGCGGCCTTCAGCTCGGTTTCGGCCCATTCGCGCTCCGGGTCGGAGCCCCAGGTGATGCCGGCGCCGGTGCCGAAGCGCAGGACCGGCGCGCCGGGGTCCTGCCGGTCGATCCAGAAGGTGCGGATGCCGACGGCGAGTTCGGCTTCGCCGCGGTCGGCGTCGACCCAGCCGACCGCGCCGCAGTACGGGCCGCGCGGGGCGGTCTCCAGGGCCTCGATGATCCGCAGGGCGCTGGACTTGGGGGCGCCGGTGACGGAGCCGGGAGGGAAGGTGGCGTCGAGGAGTTCGGGCCAGCCGGCGCCCTCGCGCAGGGTGCCCTCGACGGTGGAGACCAGGTGGACCAGGCCGGGGTGCTTCTCGACGGCGCAGAGGTCGGGGACGGTGACGCTGCCGGTCTCGCAGACCCGGCCGAGGTCGTTGCGGACCAGGTCGACGATCATCACGTTCTCGGCGTGGTCCTTGTCGAGCAGGTCGTCCTCGGTGCGGCCGGTGCCCTTGATGGGGCCGGAGGAGACGGTGCGGCCGACGCGGCGCAGGAAGAGCTCGGGTGAGGCGGTGGCGATCTCGACGCCGTGCCCGGGCAGTCGGATGGTGCCGGCGTACGGGGCGGGGTTGCCGTGGGCGAGGAGGCCGGTGAGGGCGTCGACGTCGCTGTGGGCCGGGTCGGGCAGCGGTGCGGACAGGACGCGGCAGAGGTTGGCCTGGTAGACCTCGCCGGCGGCTATGTGCTCGCGGATGCGGCGGACTCCCGCGGTGTAGGCGGCGCGGTCGAGGGAGCTGTGCCAGCTGCCGGCGTCCGGTCCGCGCCAGCCGGCGCCGGAGGGCGGGGCCGGGGCGGGGCGGACGTCGTCGAAGCGGGCGCAGGTGAGGCGGCCCTCGAAGTCGTAGGCGACGGCCCAGTGGCCGGCGGAGTCGAGGGCGGCCGGGTCCGAGGTGACGTCGCGCAGTCCGGTGGCCAGTCGGCCGGCGAATCGGGCGAGCGGGGTGCGGGGGTCGGGGTGGCCGGACACGGTTCTCCTGCGCGGTGGTGCTGGGGGGCGGTGCCTGAAGTGTAGGTCGGGGGGCGCGGGCAGGGTCGGGCTCACGCCCCCGCGCACGAGCAGCCGTGCGCGTCGCGCGGGTGTGCGCCGGGTGACCTGCGGATGATCGTCCGGGACGCCGCAGGTGGCGGCCGACGACCGGCCGGGAGGGCTGACGGCACGGCACTCACCGGCCATCCCCTCGGCATGCTGCGGGAACGGATTTTTAGCTGGCCCGGGAATCCGCTAGAGTTCAACACGTCGCCAGGGAGCGCAGCCGAAGAAAAGCGGTGAAGATCCCGGGAGACAGGCGGACGTGGCTCAGTTGGTAGAGCATCACCTTGCCAAGGTGAGGGTCGCGAGTTCGAATCTCGTCGTCCGCTCGATGGAGAACGGTGTAAGATCGCTCTTCATGTGTTGCCTGGTGGAGTGGCCGAGAGGCGAGGCAACGGCCTGCAAAGCCGTGTACACGGGTTCAAATCCCGTCTCCACCTCCAAGAGGTTCCCCCGGTTCTTCCGGGGGGCCTCCCCGCGCGATTAGCTCAGCGGGAGAGCACTACCTTGACACGGTAGGGGTCACTGGTTCAATCCCAGTATCGCGCACGTCGGATCCTCCGGGATCCGCTGCAGGACCGCCACATCAGGCGCGATTAGCTCAGCGGGAGAGCACTACCTTGACACGGTAGGGGTCACTGGTTCAATCCCAGTATCGCGCACAGTAACGGGCCCTCCGGGGTCTGCTGCAATACCGCCTCACCAGGCGCGATTAGCTCAGCGGGAGAGCACTACCTTGACACGGTAGGGGTCACTGGTTCAATCCCAGTATCGCGCACGTCGGATCCTCCGGGATCCGCT
>NZ_JBHTWX010000205.1:0-5588 GCF_042792155.1 Kitasatospora sp. NPDC056651
GGCTTCGGCGTGGTCGAGGAGCTCGCGGACGCGCTGGGCGGTGCGGTCGGTGCCTCGCGCGCCGCCGTGGACGCCGGCTGGTACCCGCACAGCAGTCAGGTCGGCCAGACCGGCAAGCAGGTCTCCCCGCAGCTCTACGTCGCGGCGGGCATCTCGGGCGCCATCCAGCACCGGGCCGGCATGCAGACCTCGAAGACCATCGTGGCCGTGAACAAGGACCCCGAGGCCCCGATCTTCGAGCTGGTCGACTACGGCGTGGTCGGCGACCTCTTCCAGGTGCTGCCGCAGCTCACCGCCGAGGTGAAGGCCCGCAAGGCCTGATCCCCGCGGAAGCTTCGGAGGGCGTGGCGCCGAGTGGTACTCGGTGCCGCGCCCTCCGGCGTTCTCCGACGGCGCCTGGGGTGCCTGGCCGTGCCCGGTCCCGGTCCGGCGTCCCCGGAACGGGGTGGGCGGGGCGGCGGCCCGTAGAGTCTGCGCGGGCGCGTGACCCGGAGCCGGGCGCGCGCGGTGAGCGCGCGGCGCACGGGCGCGGCGCGGTGGCTTGGGACGAGGCGAGGACGGTGGCATGGCACTGCTGACGGCACTTCAGGGCGGTTTCGGCGACGCGGCGGACGCGCTGCGGATCGACGGTCGGACGCTCTCCCGGGAGGAACTGCTGGGCGCGGCGACCGCCGTCGCCGACCGGGTGGCCGGTGCCCCGGCGCTCGCGGTGCTCGCCCGGCCCACCGTCGAGACCGTCACCGCCGTGGTCGGCGGCCTGCTGGCGGGCGTCCCGGTGGTGCCGCTGCCGCCGGACTCGGGCCCCAAGGAGCGCGAGCACATCCTGCGGGACTCGGGTGCGGCCCTGCTCGCGCACGCCGCCGGGGAGGCACTGCCGGAAGGCACCTCGGTGGCGGGGCTGCCCGTCGACCCCGGGCAGCGTTCCACCACCACGTACGCCGAGCCGGCCGCCGAGTCGACCGGCTTCGTGCTCTACACCTCGGGCACCACCGGCGCGCCCAAGGGCGCGGTGATCCGGCGCGAGGCGGTCGCCGCCGACCTGGACGCCCTCGCCGCCGCCTGGCGGTGGACCGCCGAGGACACCCTCGTGCACGGCCTGCCGCTGTTCCACGTGCACGGGCTGTTGCTCGGCGTGCTCGGCGCCCTGCGCACCGGCAGCGCGCTGGTGCACACCGGGCGGCCCACCCCGGCGGGCTACGCGGCGGCGGGCGGCAGCCTGTACTTCGGCGTGCCCACCGTCTGGTCCCGGCTGGCGGCGGACCCGGAGGCCGCCGCCCGCCTGGCCCCGGCGCGGCTGCTGGTCTCCGGCAGCGCGCCGCTGCCCGTCCCGGTGTTCGAGAAGATGACGGCGCTCACCGGGCACGCCCCGATCGAGCGCTACGGGATGACCGAGTCACTGATCACCGTCAGCACCCGGGCGGACGGCGAGCGGCGGCCCGGCAGCGTCGGGCTGCCGCTGGACGGGGTCCGCACCCGGCTGGTCGGTGAGGACGGCGCGCCGGTGCCGCACGACGGGGAGAGCGTCGGCGAGCTCCAGGTGGCCGGCCCGACGCTGTTCAGCGGCTACCTCAACCGGCCGGACGCGGACGCCGAGGCCTGGTCGGCGGACGGCTGGTTCCGCACCGGGGACGTCGCGGTGATCGGCACGGACGGGTTCCACCGGATCGTCGGCCGTGCCTCGGTGGACCTGATCAAGAGCGGCGGCTACCGGATCGGCGCGGGCGAGGTGGAGGCCGCACTGCGGGACCACCCGGCGGTCGCCGACGCGGCGGTGGTCGGCGTGCCGGACGATGACCTCGGACAGGCGATCGTCGCGTACGTGATCGCGGACGGCGCCGTGACGGGGGACCAGCTGACGGCCTTCGTGGCGGAGCGGCTCTCGGTGCACAAGCGGCCGCGCCGGGTCGTCCTGGTGCCCGAACTGCCCAGGAACGCCTTGGGGAAGGTGCTGAAGAAGCAGCTGCTGGCGGAGGCCGGCGGCCGGTGACGGAAGGGGCGGCCGGACGCCGTCGGCGATGACGGACGTTCACCCTGATGCGCCGTTGGTGCTCACGACCCGTGACCCTTCCATTGGCGCACTCCACTGCGCACTGTGAGCGGACGCGTGCCTAACGTGACACGCAGGCAGAACCGAATCGCTGGGCGAACGCGCCGCGGCTCCCGGTCGCAGGACCGGAAGCCGCGGCGTGCCGGGCGGCGGCTCCGCCGGACAGCACGGCCAGTCGTGGCCGGTCACAGCAACTCGCAGCAGTGAAGGAAGTCAGCACGATGACCACCGTCAACACCGGCGCGCCGGCCGTCGCCGGCGAACCGACCGGGCAGCAGGACGCTGCCACCGCTCCTGCCCCCCGTCCGTCCCGCACCGCGCGGCTCCGTCGGGGGATAGCCATGGTGGCCGTGATCGCGACCGGGGCGGGCGTGATCGGCCTCGGTACCGGCGTCGGCCCCGCGGCCGCGGAGGCCGCTCCGGCGCACGCCGGATGGGACGGCTCGCGGTACTGGTTCAAGAACAGCCAGGGGGAGTGGCGCTGGACCTCGCACTACAGCGTGTACGCGGCGCGCACCGGGGGTGGATCCCCGTCCGCCGCCAAGTCCTCGGCCGGATCCTCCGGCGGGATCAAGCAGGGCTGGGACGGCGAGCGTTACTGGTTCCGCAACAGCAAGGGCGAGTGGCGCTGGACCTCGCACTACGACATCTACCTGGACCGCACCGGGGGCGGCTCCGATTCGGACGACGAGCGCCCGGCCTACTTCAACGACTCGGTCGCGGAGGACCGCGACGTCGAGACCGCCGTGCAGTTCGCGCTCTCCCAGCTGGGCGTGCCGTTCCGCCGGGCCGGCAACGGGCCGGACGGCTATGACTGCTCGGGCCTGGTGCAGCAGTCCTTCCGACGCGGCGGCATCGACCTGCCGCGCGTCGCCAACGACCAGTACGCGGCGACCACGCCGATCGGCGCGAGTCAGCTGCGCCGCGGTGACCTGCTGTTCTGGTCGCCGGACGGGACGCCCAGGGGCATCCAGCACGTGGCGATCTACCTGGGTGACAACGACTACGTCGAGGCCGCGCGGCCCGGGACCAACATCCGGGTCTCGGAGATCAGCAGCGGCTACTACCCGGCCTACATGGGGCGGCCGTAGCGGCCGGTCGGTCCGCCCGTCAGGGGCGCCGGTCCGTCCGGTGCCCCCGACGGGCGCTTCCGTGCGCGGGGCGTGCACCACGGGGCGCGGGATCGCCCAGTCGGGGGAGTGAGGGGCGCGAGGGGCGTACGAGCGGGGCGTGCGGGAGAAGTCGACCCACCTGGCGTCCTGTGCCCGAGCAGTGGCCAAGGGGTGCAATTTTCCGGTAGACCGGCTGGCGTTTCCTCACTCCCGGGTGTCTGACCTGGGCACATGCCGCCGGCACGGGGCGGGTCGGGGCACGTGGGCGGGCGCGACCGGGAGGCATGGGGAGCGGCGTGGTGCGGGTACCACCACGGGTGGCGCTGGTTCGGCTGACGGGGGCGCCGCCCGGTGCGAACCGCATCGGGGGAAGTCGAGGGCAGGGGACGTTGTGATCGTCTGGGTCAATGGCACATTCGGGGCGGGCAAGACGAGCGCCTGCCGCGAGCTGGTGGAACTGCTGCCCGGGAGCGTGCTCTTCGATCCCGAGCTGGTGGGCTTCGGCCTGCGCCGACTGCTCCCGGCCGACCGGCTGGCGACGGTCTCCGACTTCCAGGACCTGGCCGCCTGGCGCCGGCTCGTCCCCGAGACGGCGGCGGCGTTGCTCGCCGAGGTCGGGGGGCCGCTCGTGGTCCCGATGACCCTGCTCAGGGAGGACTACCGGGACGAGATCTTCGGCGACCTGGCCTCGCACGGGATCGCGGTGCACCACTTCGCACTGGACCCTGAAGAAACGATCCTGCGTGACCGTATAGCCCACCGCGAGGAGTGTCCCGGCGATCCGGAGGCCAGCGAGCGGGTACGCGCCTGGTGCTTCGAACACCTGCCCGCCTATCGCGCCGCCCGCCGCTGGCTGGTCGGGGACGCCCGGATGATCGACACCGGCACGCTCTCCCCCCGGGAGACCGCGCTCCGGATCGCCGAGCTGGTCCGGGTCGGTGCCGCCCGCTGCCCCATCGTCCAGACCCCGGACCCGACCGGGGACACCGTGGCCTCCGCCGTCCTGCTCTTCGACGAGCAGGACCGGGTGCTGCTCGTCGACCCCGTCTACAAGCCGGACTGGGACTTCCCCGGCGGCGTGGTCGAGCGCGGCGAGGCCCCCACCGACGCGGCCCTGCGCGAGACCGCGGAGGAGCTGGGCCTGCGCCTGGACTCCTCCGCGCTGCGCCTGCTCGCCGTCGACTGGGAGCCGCGCACGGGCCCTCGCCGTGGCGGACTGCGGCTGATGTACGACGGCGGGCTGCTGGACGCGGCCGGCAGGCAGAGCCTCCTGCTCCAGCAGGAGGAGCTGCGCGGTTGGCGCTTCGTCACTCTGGACGAGGCGGGCGAGCTGCTGCCGCCCGGGCGCTACCGGCGGCTGGCGGCCGCGCTGGACGCGCGGCGGAGCGGTGAGCTGCGGTACCTGGAGGCGGGGAGCCGGGTGGCCGCGGGGCTGGCAAGGACGGCGGACGCGGCGTAGGGGGCGTAGGGGGCGCGGGCCGGGCCAGGTCTGGCGGGACCGGGCCAGGTCCGGCGGGGCTGGGCGGAGGTTCCCGGGCGCGCCGGGCGGGGCTGCTTCCGGGCGCGCCTCCCGGTTCGCGAGGCGGCGGGCGCGGGCGGGAGGATGGGGGCATGCCGTTCACACTGAGCCATCCCGCCGCCGTCCTGCCCCTGCTGCGTGCCGCCGGGGCGCGCGGGCCGCTGGTGGCGTCGGCGCTGGTCGCCGGGTCGATGGCGCCGGACGTGCCGTTCTTCGCGGAGTCCCTGGTGCCCGGGGTGTACGGCCACGGCGGGCTGACGCACCGCTGGTGGGCGGTGCCGACGCTGGACGTGGCGATCGCCGGAGCGCTGGTGGCCGGCTGGCACGGTCTGCTGCGCGGGCCGGTGGTGGCGCTGCTGCCCGAACGCTGGGCGGGGGCTGCGGAGGCGCTGACGGTCCGTCGTGCGGGTGCGGGCGGGGGTGCGGGCGGGGGCGCGGGCGCCGGAGACGTCGGGGATGCGGGTGTGGTGGTCGGCGGGGGCGGTGGCGCGGTGTGGTTCGCGGCCTCGGCGGCGATCGGCGCGGCCACGCATGTCGGCTGGGACGCGTTCACCCACGGGGACCGGCTGGGTGTGCGGCTGCTGCCCGTACTGGACCGGCCGGTGGCCGGTGTCCCGCTGTACGAGGCGTTGCAGTACGGCAGTTCGGCGCTCGCTCTGGCGGCGCTGGGTGGTTGGGCGGCGCGCGCGGTGCGGGCCGCCGAGCCGGTGCGGCCGGCCGTGCGGCTCGCGCCGAGGGCCCGGCGGGCGGCCGTCGCGGTGCTGGGGGCGGCGACGGCCGCCGGGGTGCTGCACCGGCTCAGCCCGTTGCGGCGGAACCTGGTGCCGGAGGTGTGTTTCGGCGCCGGGGCCGGGCTCGCGGTGGGCGTGGTCGGCTACGCGGCCGTGGTGGCGGCCCCCCGCCCGCGGCG
>NZ_JBHTWX010000206.1:0-5509 GCF_042792155.1 Kitasatospora sp. NPDC056651
GCCTCCTCCGCCACCTCAACCCCACCACCACCACCGCACTCCAACCACTCACCACCCCACAGATCTCCTTCAACTACCTCGGCCGAATGGGCACCAGCACACTCCTCGACTGGGACGTCCTGCCGGAGCGCGGCCTGGCGGGCGGCGGCGCGGACCCGGGCATGCCGCTGGCGCACGCGCTGGAAGTCAACGCCATCACCCACGAACGACCCGACGGCCCCGTCCTGGAAGCCACCTGGTCCTGGCCCGACGGCCTGCTCACCGAAGCCGAGGTCCACCAACTGGCCCAGCTCTGGCAGGACGCCCTGCACGGCCTGGCCACCCACGCCCGCAGCACCAACGCCGGCAGCCACACCCCCTCCGACCTGCCCCTGGTCGACCTCACCCAGGACGAACTGGACGTGTACGAGGCCACCTACCCCGGCCTGGAGGACGTGCTGCCGCTCTCCCCGCTGCAGGAGGGGTTCCTCTTCCACGCCCTGCTGGACGAGCGAGACACCGACGTCTACACGGCCCAGGTGGCGTTCGACTTCGAGGGGAAGCTGGACGCGGCGGCCCTGCGCACGGCCGGCGAGCGGCTGCTCCACCGCCACCCCAACCTGCGAGCCGCCTTCCGCCACGACGGCCTCAAACGCCCGGTCCAGGTCGTGGTGCGCGACGTCCGACTGCCCTGGACCGAGGCCGACCTGACGGAACTGGGCGAAGCCGAACGCCAGGCCGAGGCCGAGCACCTCGCCGCCCGGGCCCGCGACCGCGCCTTCGACCTCCGCCGGCCGCCACTGCTCGACTTCCTGCTGGTGAAGCTCGCCCCGGAGCGACACCGGTTCGTCCTGACCAACCACCACATCCTGTGGGACGGCTGGTCCTCGGCCGTCCTGATCGGCGAACTGCTGGCGCTGTACGCCCAGCAGGGCGACGACGCGGGCCTGCCGCGAGTCACCCCGTACCGCGACTACCTGGGCTGGCTCGCCGCCCAGGACCTCGACGCGGCCCGCACCGCCTGGTCGGCCGAGCTCGCCGGGCTGGAAGGCCCCACCCTGGTCGCCCGGGAAGTGGCCGACCGGGCCGGCGTACTGCCCGAACTGCTCGTCGCCGAGCTGCCGGAGGACGTCACCGCCAGGCTCACCGAGCGGGCCCGCCAGTGCGAGGCCACGCTCAGCACGGTCGTCCAGACTGCCTGGGGCATCCTGCTGGCCCGCACCACCTCACGGGAGGACGTGGTCTTCGGGACCACCGTCTCCGGGCGCCCTCCGGAGGTCCCCGGCATCGAGAAGATGGTCGGTCTCCTGATCAACACCCTGCCGGTCCGGGTCCGGCTGCGGCCGGACGAGACCATCGCCCGGCTGCTGGCCCGGGTCCAGGAGCAGCAGACCGAACTGATCGACCACCACCATCTGGGACTCACCGAGATCCAGCAACTGGCGGGCCACGGCACGCTCTTCGACACCACCACGGTCTTCGAGAGCTACCCGCTGGACCCCTCCGCCTGGCACTCCCCCGCCGAGGGCCTGCGGCTCGCCGGGATCCAGGCGGTCGACGCCACCCACTACCCGCTCGCCCTGTCGGTGATCCCCGGCCCCCGGCTCGCGCTCCGGCTCGCCTACCGCACCGACGCGTTCCCCGCGGAGGACGCCCGCCGCTGGCTCTCCCGGCTCGAAGGGCTGCTGCGCACCATCGCCGACCAGCCGGAGCTGGGCGTCGGCCAGGTCGACATCCTCACCCCCCAGGAGCGCCACCAGCTCCTGGTCGAGTGGGGCGGCTACGGCGCCTGACGCACCACCCGGCGCACCACCGCCCCGGAGCCCGTGATCTCCGGGGCGGTGGGGCAGGGGCCCCGATATAGCGCTCGTATAGCCGGAGTATGCCGACCGGCAGAGCCGCGCTGATGAGCTAGTCCACACAACCGTGCCGGCCCTGCCCGGCCGCCCGTTCCCAAGACATTCGGAGTACTTCACCATGGCCGACGCACAGACCTCCGAGCCCACCTACCGGGTCGTCCGCAACGAGGAGGAGCAGTACTCGATCTGGTGGGCCGACCGCGACCTGCCGGCGGGCTGGACCGCCGAGGGCACCGTGGGCTCCCAGGACGAGTGCCTGACGCACATCGACGCCGTGTGGACCGACATGCGTCCGCTGAGCCTGCGCCGCCGGATGGAGGAAGCCGCCACGGCGGCCGCCGAGTAGCACCCGTCACCCGTCGCCCGTCGTCCACCGCCATCGCCGTTCACCACTCGAAGGATGCAGATGTCCAGCCAGCCGCAGCCGAACGCCCATGTCGGCGAGTCCTCGCTCACCTACGCGTTGATCGCCGGCCAAGCCGCGGCTGCGCCGGACGCCGTGGCGGTCAGCGCCGCCGGTGGTGACCTGACCTACGGCGAACTGGAGGCGCGCTCCAACCAGTTGGCGCACCTCCTGGTCACCCACGGCGCCGCCCCGGAGCGGCTGGTCGGCGTCTGCGTGCAGCGCGGCACCGACCTTCTGGTCACGCTGCTCGCGGTGTGGAAGGCCGGCGCCGCGTACGTACCGCTCGACGCCCACCACCCGCGCAGCCGCACGGAGTGGGTCCTCGAGAACACCGGCGCCGAACTGGTGGTCGTCGACCGCCGGTCGGCGGAGGCGGTGGACCGGCCCGGGGTCCGTACCCTGGTGCTCGACGACCTGCGCGAGGAGATCGCGAGCCACCCGCAGCACGCTCCGGCCACCGAGGTGACCCCGGACAACGCCGCGTACGTGATGTACACCTCCGGCTCGACCGGGCGCCCCAAGGGCGTCGTGATCAGCCACACCGGCATCGCCCACATCACCCGCCGCACCGCCGAGGAGCACCGGATCGCCGCCGGTGACCGGGTGCTGCAGAAGACCACGCTCACCTTCGACGCCTCCGCCCTGGAGCTGTTCGCCCCGCTGATCGGTGGCGCGACCGTGGTCATGGCGCCCGCCGGAGTGGAGCGGGACCCGGCCGCGATGGTCCGCGTCGTCGCGGAGAACAACGTCACCGTCCTCCAGGTGGTCCCGTCGGTCCTGCGACTGCTGGTCGAGGAGCCCGGCTGGCAGGACTGCACCTCGCTGCGCCTGCTGCTGTCGGCCGGCGAGCCGCTGCACGCCGAGCTGGTCCAGCGGGCCCGCCGGCAGAGCGAGCTGGAGGTCTGGAACGGCTACGGCCCCACCGAGTGCTCCATCAACGCGACCGAGCACCTCTTCGACGGTTCGCAGACCTCGGGCCAGATCCCGATCGGCCGACCCATCAAGGGCACCCAGGTCCTGGTCCTCGACCCGACCTTCGTGCCGGTCCCGGTCGGCGTCGTCGGCGAACTGTTCCTCGGTGGCGCGGGCGTCGCCCGCGGCTACCTGGGCCTGCCGAGCCTCACCGCCGAGCGGTTCGTCCCGGACCCGTACGGCAAGCCCGGCACCCGCCTCTACCGCACCGGCGACCTGGTCCGCTGGCGCTCCGACGGCACGTTGGAGTACGTCGACCGCACCGACCACCAGGTCAAGATCAACGGCGTCCGGATCGAGCCGGGCGAGATCGAGAACGCGCTCGCCGCGCACCCCGCGGTCCAGGCCGCGGTGATCACCTCCTTCCGCGGCACCGCGGGCTACCTGCTCGCCGCCTACGTCCGGGGCGAGGACGACCTCTCCCACGACGAGCTGCGCGCGTTCCTGCGCGAGCGGCTCCCGGCCACCCACGTCCCCTCGGTCTTCGTCCGGGTCGCGGAGTTCCCGCTGACCGCCAACGGCAAGGTCGACCGGGCCGCCCTGCCCTCCCCCGACGCGATGGCCGACCCGGCCCAGAAGGCGCGGGTCGCGCCGCGCACCACGGCCGAGCGCCAGGTCGCCAGGGCCTGGGCCGCCGTCCTCGGCACCGAGCCGCTCAGCGTGCACGACGACGTCTTCCGGCTCGGGGTCTCCTCCCTGCAGCTGACCATGCTGGCCAACCAGCTGCGCGCCGCCTCCGGCCAGGACATCCCGCTGCGCGCCCTGTTCGGCGCCGGCACCGTCGAGTCGCAGGCCCTGCTGCTCGCGCCCGGCGGCGCCCCGTCCGACCCGGTCCTGCCGATCGGCCGGGACGGCGCCCTCCCGCTCTCCTTCGGCCAACGCCGGCTCTGGTTCCTGGACCAGCTGGAACCGCGGAACCCCGAGTGGGTGACCGGCCTGTGGCTCCGCGTCCCCGAGGGCGCCGACACCCGGGACGTGCAGCAGGCCGTCGACACCGTGGTCGACCGGCACGAGATCCTTCGCACCACGTACACCGCGGTAGGCGGCGAGCCCGTCCAGATCCCGGCCGCCACCGCCACGGTGCCCGTCCGGGTCCGTGAGATCCCCCGCGAGGAGCTCACCGCGCTGCTGCGCGAGGAGCTGGGCCAGGGCTTCGACCTGACCAGCGGCCCGGTCATCCGTGTCGTGCTCGTGCGGCTCCCCGACCAGCCCGCCGGCCTCCTGGTGACGGTCCACCACATCGCCTTCGACGGCTGGTCCGCCGGCATCCTGGAACGCGAGCTGCGCACCCTGCTGGCCGACCGCGCCGCCGGCCGCGGGTCGGAGCTACCCGAGCTCACCGTCCAGTACGCCGACTACGCGACCTGGGAGCAGGAGCAGCTCACCGACGAGGTCGTCAAGCACGAACTCGAGTACTGGCACTCGATGCTGGACGACCTGACCACCGTCGAACTGCCGCTCGACCGGGTGCGCCCGGCCGTCCGCTCCGCCGCCGGCGACACCGTCCCCTTCGCCGTCCCCGCCCCTGTCGCCAAGGCCCTCCTCGGCATCGGCCGACAGCAGGGCGCCACCCCGTTCATGACGCTGCTGACCGCCTTCGCCACCCTGCTCAGCCGCTACAGCGGCCAGTGGGACGTCCCGGTCGGCACGCCGGTGACCTCCCGCAACCGCCCTGAACTCGAAGGCATGGTCGGCTTCTTCCTCAACAGCCTGGTGCTGCGCTGCCGGCTGGAGGGCGACCTCAGCTACATCGAGGCCGTCACCCGGCTGCGCGACACCTGCCGGGAAGCCTTCACCCACGACCAGCTGCCGTTCGAGCGGCTGGTGGACGAGCTCGCGGTGGACCGCGACATGTCCCGCACCCCGCTCTACCAGGTTGCCTTCGACCTGCACGACGAGCTCTTCGGCGAGACCCCGCACTCCGAGGACGGCGCCGACGACCTGACGTCGCTCCAGGAAGCCCTGACCATCGCCAAGACCGACCTGACTCTCTACATGAAGCGCCAGGCCGACGGTTCACTGGTCGGTACCTTCGAGTACGCGACCTCGATCCTGGACCGCTCGACCGTCGAGCGGATGGCTGACGGCTTCGTCCGCCTGCTGGAGTCCTTCGCCACCGACCCGCACGGCCGGCTCGAATCCGCCTCGTTGGTGTCGCGTGAGGATTCGGCGTTGCTGACAAGCTGGAACGCGACCGACCGCCCGGGCAGCGGGAACGTGAGCGTACCGGAACTGATCGAACGCCAGACCACACTCACCCCGGACACCATCGCCGTCGTCGCCGACGGCACCA
>NZ_JBHTWX010000207.1:0-5157 GCF_042792155.1 Kitasatospora sp. NPDC056651
CCCCGCCCAAACGGCTGCCGGGCCCGGGGCGCCCGGCGGGGGGCGGGCCCCCCCCGCTTCCCGGGGGGGCGCGCGCGCGGGGGCCCTACCACCCCCTTCTCGTCGCCGGTGAGTTGCCGCTGCCACCAGGCGGTCATGGCCGGCTCGTCCATCCGCGACCAGTCCGGTGCCGCGGTCACCTGGGCCCGGCCCAGGACGCGGCCCAGCTGTACCAACTCCTGCCCGGCAGCCGTCCGTTCACGGTCGTAGGCGGCCAGCAGGGCCGCCCAGGAGCCGGCCTCGCGGCCGGCCCGCTCGAAGGCGTGCGCGTCCTGCAGCGCCTTCACCGCGCCGCTGGTGTTGTGCGGGCGCACCACGGTGGCCGCGTCCCCGCCGAGCAGCAGCCGGCCGGCCGTGCGGTGCGGGGTCGCCAGGTCGTAGACCGGCTGGAGGAAGGTCCGTTCGCGCGGGGTCAGCGTGACCAGGCCGGCCCAGTACGGCGGCAGGTGCCGGTCGGCGAGCTGCCGCAGTTCGTCCAGCTGCCCGTCGGCGAGGCTGCCCGCCGGGATGCTGGTCGGGCCGTCCAGCCGCAGCCAGGCGGGGGTGGGGGCGTAGAACACCCAGTTCACCTGGGTGCTGCCGGGCTCCAGCCCGGGGATGCGGTAGATCACCACCTGGCCGCCGGGGTAGCAGGCGGTGACGCACTGCTCCTGCGGCCAGGGCGCCGCGCCGCCGGGCAGTTCGGCCAGCAGGGCGGAGTCGTAGCTGCCGCGCCAGCACACGTACCCGGCGTACTCGGGCTCGGTCCTCGGGCAGACGGCGGCGCGGACCACCGAGCGGTAGCCGTCCGCGCCGATCACCAGGTCGTGGCCCTCGCGGCCGCCGTCGGTCTCGACCCAGGCGCCGTCCGGCTCGCCGCCGACCGCCTTCACCGTGGTGCCCAGCCGGAACTCGACCTGCTCGGGCGTCCGTTCGCGCAGGGCCTGCCAGAGGACACCCCAGTGGTGGGAGTGGAACGGGAAGGGCTGGTCCCAGAGCGGCCGGCCGCAGCCGTCCGGCCCGTCGCCCCGGGCGCCGTCGCCCCGGGTGACCCAGCGGCGGACGGTGAGGCGGTGGCGGCGGGTGTCCGCGTCGAGGTGCCCGGCCCGGACCAGTTCGTCGAAGCGGTCGTTGTGGGTGCACAGCCCCACGCCCCGGTCCTCCAGCCGGCCGGGGCTGCGTTCCAGCACCACCACGTGCCGCGCGCCGAGCCGCGCGGCGGCGCCGGCGAAGGCGCTCCCGGCGATGCTGCTGCCGACCACGGCCACCGAGCCACCCCGCACAGCCGCCCCTCTCCCGAGCTCGCGATGCCCCCGTGATGTCCGGGACACGACGATACGCGGCCCACCCGGCGCCGGTCCCGGGTTCGCCGCCAAAGGGGCTACGGCCCGGGGAGTGCCGCTCGGTGTGTCACCCGGGGGGTGCCGCTCGGGGTCGCAGGCCTTATGCAACTTGTTGCATATCGCGCCACCCGTCCCCTACTCTGCGGTAACAACGCCCCCCGTCCGCGCCCCAGGAGACGTCGATGAGCGCCCACCCCGGCAGCAGCCGCTACCCGCACCTGCTCAGCCCGCTCGACCTCGGCTTCACCACCCTGCCCAACCGCGTGATCATGGGCTCGATGCACGTCGGTCTGGAGGAGGCCCCCGGCGGCTACGAGCGGATGGCCGCCTTCTACGCCGAACGGGCCCGCGGCGGCGTCGGCCTGATCGTCACCGGCGGCATCGCCCCCAACGAGGCCGGGCGCCCCTGGGAGGGCGGCGCGATGCTGACCACCGAGGAGGAGGCCGACAAGCACCGGGTGGTCACCGACGCGGTGCACGCCGCCGGCGGGAGGATCGCCCTCCAGATCCTGCACTTCGGCCGCTACGCCTACCACCGCGACCTGGTCGCCCCCAGCGCGCTCCAGGCCCCGATCAGCCCCTTCGTGCCCAACGAGCTCACCGCCGAGCAGGTCGAGCAGACCATCGAGGACTTCGCCCGCTGCGCCGAACTCGCCCGCCGCGCCGGGTACGACGGCGTCGAGATCATGGGCTCCGAGGGCTACCTGATCAACGAGTTCATCGTCGCCGCGACCAACCACCGCCAGGACGAGTGGGGCGGCCCGTACGAGCGCCGGATGCGCTTCCCGGTGGAGATCGTCCGCCGGGTCCGTGAGCGGGTCGGCGAGGACTTCGTCATCGTCTACCGCCTCTCCATGCTCGACCTGGTGCCCGGCGGCTCCACCCTGGACGAGGTGGTGCGGCTCGCCCAGGCCGTCGAGGCCGCCGGGGCGACCATCATCAACAGCGGCATCGGCTGGCACGAGGCGCGCATCCCCACCATCGCCACCTCGGTGCCGCGCGGATCCTTCGCCTGGGTGACGAAGAAGGTGATGGGGAGGGTCGGCATCCCGCTGGTCGCCACCAACCGCATCAACACCCCCGAAATCGCCGAGCAGTTGCTCGCCGAGGGCAGCGCCGACCTGGTCTCGATGGCCCGCCCGCTGCTCGCCGACCCCGACTTCGTCGCCAAGGCGGCGGACGGCCGCGCCGAGGCCATCAACACCTGCATCGGCTGCAACCAGGCCTGCCTGGACCACACCTTCAACCTGCGGATCACCTCCTGCCTGGTCAACCCCCGGGCCTGCCACGAGACCGAGCTCGTCCTCGGTCCCACCCGCTCGCGCAAGCGGATCGGCGTCGTCGGCGCCGGCCCCGCAGGACTCGCCTTCGCCGTCGCCGCCGCCGAACGCGGCCACAACGTCACCCTGTACGACGCCGCCGAGGCGATCGGCGGGCAGCTCGACATCGCCCGGCGCATCCCCGGCAAGGAGGAGTTCGACGAGACGCTGCGCTACTTCCGCACCCGGCTGGGCGAGTTGGCCGTCACGCTGCGGCTCGGCGCGACCATCACCGCCGAGCAGCTCGCCGCGCAGGGCCACGACGAGATCGTCCTCGCCACCGGCGTCACCCCGCGAACTCCCGCCGACATCCCGGGAATCGACCACCCCAGCGTGCTCGGCTACCTCGACGTGCTGCGCGACGGCGCGCCCGTCGGCGAGCGGGTCGCGATCCTCGGCGCGGGCGGCATCGGCTTCGACGTGGCCGGGTTCCTCACCGACCAGGGCGACGCGGCGAGCCTCAACCCGCCGGTGTTCCAGGCGAAGTGGGGCATCGACCCGGAGTACCGCGAGCGCGGCGGCCTGCGCGCCCCCGAACGGCCGAAGCCCCCGCGCAGCGTCCACCTGCTCCAGCGCAAGACCGGCAAGGTCGGCGCCGGCCTCGGCAAGACCACCGGCTGGATCCACCGCACCGAACTCAAGCACCGCGGCGTGGTGATGGTCCCCGGCGCCAGCTACGACCTGATCGACGACGCCGGCCTGCACATCACCGTGGACGGCGAGCGCCGACTGCTGCCCGTCGACACCGTGGTGCTCTGCACCGGCCAGGAACCGCGCCGCGACCTGTACGAGGCGCTGCGCGAGCGCGGCCTGTCGGCGCACCTGATCGGCGGCGCCGACGTGGCCGCCGAACTGGACGCCAAGCGGGCCATCAAGCAGGGCACCGAGCTGGCCGCCGCCCTCTGAGCCCCCGCGCCCGCCGGACCGGCGTCCCGTGCCGAGAGGCGCGGGACGCCGGCCGTGAAATCCCTCGCGACGCACCCCCCGACTGTTGCTAGGATCCGCACGCCACGGAGTGGATCAAGGACGGACCAGGGGGAACGGACCGATGGACGAGCAGGTCGGATCGGCGCACGGACCGGCGGTGGACGAGCGGATCGAGCTCACGTACACGCCGACGTCGGGCGACATGCGGGAGGCCTTGGCCGCCCGGACCAGGTCGACGCGCGCGGGCCGGCGCGGCCGGGTGCTCCTGTACGTGGTCGTGGGGTGCGCCGTGCTGGCCACCGTGTCGGGGTTCGCCACGAGGGACGGGGTCGACGTCCCGGCGGTGGTCATGCTCGTCGTCGGCGTGGCCCTGCTCCGGATGATGCCCTGGCTCCAGGCGCGCCAGTTCCACCGGCTGGCCGCCGACAAGGGCGAGTTCAGGGTCACCGTGGAGGCGTCCGGTGTGACCGTCGCCAACCGCCACTCCAGCAACACCCTGACCTGGCAAGCGACCCCTCGCTACCTGGAGACCCCGCGGCTGTTCGTGCTGCTGAGCGGTGACAGGAACAACTCCTGCCTGACCGTCCTGCCCAAGCGCGGCACCGCCGACCCCGACCGGCTGCGCGCCCTGCTCGCCCGGTACGCCACCACGCCCTGACCTGCGCCGATCCCCGCCCGCGCGCCTCGCCGGGCCCCCGGTGCGACACTGGTGGCCTGTCCCTGCCCGAGCTCTCGACCGGGGGCCCCGCATGTCCTTTTCCAGGCCCGTCCACTTCTCCAGGCCCGTCCACGCCCTCACCGCCGCGGCCGCCGTCGTGGCGGTCGCCCTGGGCCCGTCGGCCCAGGCGGCACCGGCCGCGTCCGCGCCACCACTGCCCTCCGCCGACCAGCTGACGTCGGCCCTGCTGACCGCGGCCGACCTCGGCCCCGGCTACACCGCGACCCCGGTGACCCAGAGCCCCAGCACCGGCGGGAACCAGTCGCCGGTGACCGGCTGCGCCGGGCTCAGCGCCCTGATCAACATGCATGCCACCCAGACCGGTTCGCCGGTCGCGCACGCCGCGGTCGCGCTCGACGGCCCGAACGGCAACCCGATGGTCACCCAGGCCCTCGCGGCCGAGGCGCCCGACCGGCTCACCGCGGACTTCAACACGGCCACCGACGCCCTGCGGAGCTGCCGCACCGTCACCTTCAACGGCGGCAACAACGACAAGGTGACCTTCACCGTCACCCCGGTCGCCCTCGGCGACCGCAAGGAAGCCCCCGCCGTGCGCGTCACCGGCACCCTGGCCGGTGTCCAACTCAACGGCTACGTCGGCATCGAGCGCTTCGGCAACGCGGTCATGGCCTTCGGCTACTTCCAGCGCCAGGGCGCCGACCAGCAGACCGCCTCGATCCACTACCGCACCGCCGTCGCCAAGGCCGAACGCGCCCTCGGGGCCAAGGCCGGCAGCACCACGCCCCTGACCGCCACCCCGGCGGCCGGGCGGCCCGCCTGAGCCCGGCCGGGACGCTTGAGCGGTGCCCTGTCCCTCCCCATGGGGAGGGAC
>NZ_JBHTWX010000208.1:0-5048 GCF_042792155.1 Kitasatospora sp. NPDC056651
GGCCGGCCTTCCGCTGTGTGGGCTCACACGTCGCCGAACCGGCCGTCCACCGTGGCCTGGACGAAGGCTGCCCACGCGTCGGGGGTGAAGCGGAGCCAGGGCCCGTCGGGATCCTTGGAGTCGCGGACTGTCCCGGGGTTGGCGTCGTCCACTTCGACGCAGTTTCCGCCGTTGCCGTTGCTAAAGCTGCTCTTCCGCCACTGGACGGGCTTGTCGGAGGATGGCATCGGTGAGTCCTTCCAGTGCCGCACTGATCGTCGCTTCAGAGGCTCGTGGAGACAGAGCTTGAGCCCTGAGCAGATCGTAGAGCGCCTGGCGGTGGGCTACCTCTTCCGTTTCTGTGAAGAGAGTGCCGGACCGGCTCCCCTCTTCGTAAGCGACAACCGACCGGTCGGGCAGGGTCAGGAGGGTGAGTGAACCGCCCATCTCCGAGTGCTGGCCAGCACTGAAGGGCAGCACCTGAATTGTGACGTGAGGCAGCCGGCAGACTTGCGGCAGCCGGTTGAGTTGCTCCGCCATGATTTCCAGCCCGCCGATCGGCCGCCGGATCGCGCCTTCGTCCACGATGAACCAGTACCGGCACGGCGAGGGCTGGCGGTTGGGCCGTTTCTGACGGCGAAGTCGTTTCGTCAGCCAGTCATCGATCTCCCCTTCTGCCGCGAACGGCTCACCGGCCTGGAGTACGGCACGCGCGACCTCCTCCGTCTGGAGAAGCCCCGGAATGGTCGTCTCGTACGCCTCGTGGCAGATGGCCTGTTCGGCCAACTCCATGAACCGCTTGTACTTGTCCGGGAAGTCCTCCTTGCTGGCCAGCGGGTAGAGCCGAAGGAACGAACCGTCTGTGTTGAATACGAGGTCCAAAGCCTCCGACAGCCCTTCGGGCACCTTCGAGTCTCCGCCTTCGATCCTGGACAGATGTCCTTTCGAGACGTTGAGGATCACCGCCAGCCGACCCAGCGACATGTCGTGGAGCTTGCGAAGTCGCCGGATCTCGGCGCCGTAGAGGTCCCTCGCGGACCTTTCGGGGTGAAGCTCGCGCTCGGCCCAGCCCATTCGGACACCTCTTCTCCTCCATGTTTCCCGGGGCCGGTCCCACGTTGCGGATCCGCGTTGGAAACATGACGACCCTTCCGATGCTAACGCCGAGTGTCGATCCTTGTAACGAAGCGACTACGGAAAGGAGCCGACGGCGTGAGTATGAGGAAGCCCCCCCACAAGCGCGTGTACATCCCCAAGGTCGGCGAACTGGTCAAGGACACCGCCACCGGCAGGACGGGCGTCTTCACCGGCACCTGCAACAAGGAGGCCTACCTCCGTCCGCCGGGCGGAGGAGTCGAGTTCTCCACCATGCCGTGGAACGTCGAACCCGTGGAAGACGCACCCGAGTTGGAATTCGTGCACCACCCCTCGTTGCCTCCGGAGGTGAAGCTGCTCCCCGAGCCGTCGGCGCCCCTCGGCACGGCGTGAACCTGCGCGACCGGCTCGCCTTCCTCGGCCGGGCGGTCCGCAGCCTGGTTCGCGAGCCCCGGGTGACGTGGTCGTGGATCTGGGGCGCGTACGTGCAGTTCGCGCCCCCGTTCCTGTGGTTCAGCCCGGGACGGCGCCGGGCGGTCGCCTGGGCGAAGCAGGTGCGCGACGACGAACGGCAGGCTGACCTGGTGCTCGCGGAAGCCACCCGCGAGGCGGTCCTGGCGCAGGTCGACGAAGCGATGCGCCACGCGCAGCGCGCGGCGGATCTGTACGGCCTGGTCCATGAGGTGCTCGCGCTACCCCATCGCCGGCCCCGGGCCGCAGACCGCCCGCCGAATCGGCCCAACTAACCCCCGTCCCGGGGCGCGACCGGGAGTCCGCCCCGGGACGGGCACCACCGACTGCCAAGACCTGCACGCAGAGAAGCACGTGGACCCGCACGGACGGGCCTCGATCTGCAAGGTCGCGCCTGCCCGGAGCCTGCCATGCGAGACGAACGGACGACTGTGACCACATCCCGAATCCCCTACGCAGACCTGCCTGTTGAGGTGCGTAGGGCCGTCGAAGCGCACACCGGTCCGGTCCTGGACGCGGAGTCGGAGGCCGAGGGCTTCAACAGCTCGGTCGCCGCCCGCCTCACGTCACCGACCGGCACGTACTACGTGAAGGGGCTCCGGGTAGACCACCCACGGGTGTGGGCCCAGGCCCGGGAGGCGGAGGTGAACCCGTATGTGCGGGGGACCGCGCCGGCGCTGGTCGCCCGGGTCGAATCCGGCGGCTGGGACCTGCTGATCTTCGAAGCGGTCGACGGGCATCACGCCGACTACCGGCCCGGCTCACCCGATCTGCCGAAGGTCGTCGCCGCGCTGCGACGCCTGGCGGAGATCCCCTGCCCACCGATCGAACTGCGTTACGCCGAGCAGCGCTTGGCCCGTTACGCCGCACGGCCGGAGGACCTCGACCAGTTCGCCGGGCACGCGCTGCTCCACACCGACTGGCACAACACCAACGTTCTGGTGACCGACCAGGGCGCCCGACTCGTCGACTGGGCCTGGGCCACCCAGGGCGCCCCATGGCTGGATGCCGCGTACTGGGTGATCTGGCTGATCGCCTTCGGACACGACCCCGCCTCGGCCGAGCAATGGGCCTCCCGCGTTCCGACGTGGCAGGCGGCCCCTGTCGGCGGGATCGACGCGTTCGCCGTCACCAACGCCACCATGTGGGACGAGATCGGCGGGGACGACCCTGACCCGTGGACGGCCCGGATGGTCGGTGCCGCCCGCACCTGGCGCGACTACCGGAAGGCATGACCGGCCGCCTTTGGCCGGCTCTACAGGCGATCCGAGAGAGAGGAAACTGACATGGGAGACGAGAACAAGGGCGGTCCGAACGACGGCCGGGGTGGCAGCCACGCCAAGCCGGGCGGGTCGTCGATCGGCCCGAAGCCGTCGTCGGACAGCCGGACGCCCACCCCGGAACCGAAGCACAAGAAGCCGTGACCCCCGAGGAGCAGCGGGCCGCACTGGCGACGGCGCTCACCGACGCCGGTTCCCTGCCCGCCGAATGGGCCCCGGCCTTCAACAGCGTGCCGCGACACGCGTTCCTCCCGGACACCATCTGGACGGACGAGGGGGACGAAGACCCCGAGTGCAGCCGATCCGAGGAGCCCGAACGGTGGATGCGGCTTGCCTACAGTGATCTGCCGATCATCACGCAGTGGGACGACGGCGCCGACGACGGGACCCGCAGCACCCCCACGTCGTCGGCGTCCATGCCCACAGTGGTGGCCGAGATGCTGTCCGACCTGGATGCGGAACCCGGGCACCGGGTGCTCGAAATCGGGACGGGCACCGGCTACAACGCCGCACTGCTGGCTCACCGCCTGGGCGCCGAGATGGTGTCCACCGTCGAGGTCGACGCGCAGGTCTCCGCCCGGGCCCGCACGGCGCTTCGCGGCGCCGGCTACGCGCCCGAGGTGGTGTGCGGGGACGGCTCGCTCGGGTGGGGCGTGCGCGCGCCGTACGACCGGATCATGTCCACCGTGTCGCTGCGGGACATCCCGGCCGCCTGGCTCGCCCAGACCAGGCCGGGCGGGGTGATCGTCAGCCCCGTCTCGCCCCTGTTCGGCGGCGGCGCGATCGTGCGGCTCACCGTGGACGGCGAGGGGGCGGCGAGCGGTCGGTTCACCCGGTCGTCCGCGTTCATGGTGCTGCGCCAGCAGCGCTACGAGGGCGAGCCGGTGGAGGACTACCTGCCGGGCGACTGGCCGGGCGACTCCGAGCAGTCCTGGACGAAGCTCGACCCCGAGGCGGCCATCGGGGACGACTGGCCGGCACAGTTCGCCTGCGCCCTCACCCTGCCGGACGTGTACTACCGGCGCAACGGGTTCGGTGAGGACGGCTGGACGTGGTGGCTGTTCGACACGGCCGTCACGTCCTGGGCGACGGTCGACTCCGTCCCCGGGGAATCCCGGTTCGAGGTCCGGCAGTCCGGCCCCCGGAACCTCTGGGACGAGGTGGAGGCCGCCTGGCGGTGGTGGGACGACCAGGGCCGGCCGGGCTTCGACCGGTTCGGCCTCACGGCCGGGCGCGAGGGCCACACCGCGTGGCTCGACTCCCCGGAGAACCCGGTGCCGCGCCAGGGCTGACGCCCGTTGGTGAGGTCGAACCGTCGAACGGCTTCGGCCGGGCGCTCCCAACTTCGGGAGTGCCCGGCCGTCGGACGTTCCATGGCCCGAGCGTCCTTACTTGACGGCGGTCTTGCCGATCGTGGGCAGGATGAAGTCCTGGATCAGCCCCTTGGCGTCCCGCACGATGGGCCGGAACACCCGGTAGCGCGAGAGGTTGATCACCCGGGCCGCCATGGGGGTGGAGCGTCGAACGAACTCGCGCGTCCGCTCGGTGTCCTCGGTCCGGTCGAAGACCCAGTAGAGGACGACGACCATCAGGTGCAGCCAGAGCACGTCGGGCAGCAGCTCGACCAGTTCGGCGTCCAGCTTGGGCGCCAGTTCGGAGCCCTGGAGCACCTCGCGGAACAGCTCGACCGCCGTGGCCCGGGCCGGGTGGGACTCGTTGGAGAACGGGCTGAGCGAGCTGGTCGGGTCGGCGGCGGTGCGGAAGAACTGCGCGGCGAACTCGTGGTACGGCGCGGCCGTGTCCAGCCACGAGGTCAGCGCGATCTGCAGCCGCTCGGCGAAGTCCCGCGTACCGGCCATGCGGCGCCTGGCGTCGGCCGCGTGGTCGTAGGTCATCCGGTCGTAGAACCCCTGGATCAGGAATTCCTTCGCCGAGAAGTAGTAGTACGCGTTGCCCACCGAGACGCCCGCCTCGGTGGCGATGGCGCGCATGGTGGTCTTCTCGTAGCCCCGCTCCTGGAACAGCCGCATGGCCGTCTCCAGGATCAGGGCCCGGGTCGCCTCGCTCTTGTCGGTCTTCGGCTGTGCGCGGCCGCCGGGCATGGGCCCGCCCTCCGGGGCGGGCCCCTGGCCCCGGGGGGGGGCCGCGGGCCGCCCCGCCCGGCCGGGCCCCCCCGCCGGGGGGGGGGTGGGGGGGCCCGGGGCGCCCGGGCCCGCCCGCGCC
>NZ_JBHTWX010000209.1:0-4923 GCF_042792155.1 Kitasatospora sp. NPDC056651
ACTGCAGGGGGGACCCTGTGGGAGAGTAGGACGCCGCCGAACAATTATTGTGAATGAACCCCCATCCGGTTTCCGGATGGGGGTTCTTCGCGTTTTTGGGCGTTTCCGACCTCTTCGCCCCCGGATCCCTCCCGAACGGCCCCCGCCGAGTGGCTGGTCCACCGTCAATATGCCGCTAAAACCGCCTGATCAGCGTACTGATCAGCGGAAAATCTCGTCGCACGCCGTAGTCTCGAAGGCGGGGGGAACAGGTGTCCGGGGGGTGTCTCCCGGGCCGGGTCGGATCAAGAATGGTGCTCATGGGACGAGGCAGGCTGCGCATCTACCTCGGGGCGGCCCCGGGGGTCGGCAAGACGTACGCCATGCTCGCCGAGGCGCACCGGCGGCAGGAACGTGGTACGGACGTCGTGGTGGCGTTCGTGGAGGACCACGGCCGGCGGCGGACCCTGGACATGGTCGCCGGGCTGGAGGTGGTCCTGCGCCAGCAGGTGCTGCACCGTGGCGCCCGGTTCTCCGAGATGGACCTGGACGCCGTCCTCGCCCGCCGCCCGCAGGTGGCCCTGGTGGACGAGCTGGCCCACACCAACATCCCCGGCTGCCGCAACGAGAAGCGCTGGCAGGACGTCGAGGAGCTGTTGGCGGCCGGGATCGACGTGATCTCCACCGTCAACGTGCAGCACCTGGAGTCGCTCGGCGACGCGGTGGAGGGCATCACCGGGGTGCGCCAGCGCGAGACCGTCCCGGACGAGGTGGTCCGGCGGGCGGACCAGATCGAGCTGGTGGACATGTCCCCGCAGGCGCTGCGGCGGCGGCTGGCGCACGGCAACGTGTACGCGCCGGAGAAGATCGACGCCGCCCTCGCCAACTACTTCCGCCCGGGCAACCTGACCGCACTGCGCGAGCTGGCGCTGCTGTGGACCGCGGACCGGGTGGACGAGTACCTCCAGAAGTACCGGGCCGAGCAGGGCATCGAGGGCACCTGGCAGGCCCGGGAGCGGATCGTGGTCGGTCTGACCGGCGGGCCGGAGGGAGCGACGCTGATCCGCCGGGCGGCCCGGATCGCCGCCCGGGTCTCCGGTGGTGAGCTGCTCGCCGTCCACATCTCCCGTTCGGACGGGCTGGTGGGCTCCGGCTCGCCGCAGACGCTGATCGAGCAGCGTGTGCTGGTGGAGAGCCTCGGCGGCTCCTTCCACGCCGTGCTGGGCGACGATCCGGCCGCCGGGTTGCTGGACTTCGCCCGCGGCGTGAACGCGACGCAGATCGTGCTGGGCACCAGTCGGCGGCCCGCCTGGCAGTACCTGTACGGGCCGGGCGTCGGTACCACGGTGACCCGGGAGGCCGGGGACATCGACGTCCACATGGTCACCCACGAGCACGCCGGGTACGGGCGCCGCGGCAAGATACCCGTCCGCCGGATCACCGACCTGGGCCGCACCCGGACGGTCGCGGGCTGGCTGATCGGGCTGGTCGGCCCGCCGCTGCTGGCGATCGTGCTGGCCGCGATCGGCGGGCTGGGGCTCTCCACCGACATGCTGCTGTTCCTGTCGCTGACGGTGTGCGCCGCGCTGGTCGGCGGGCTGCTGCCGGCCATCGGCTCGGCGCTGGTCGGCTCCTCGGTGCTGAACTACTACTTCACCCCGCCGCTGCACACCTTCACCATCAACGAGCCGCAGAACATCATGGCGGTGGCGATCTTCACCATCGTCGGCATCTCGGTGGCCTCGGTGGTGGACCTCGCGGCCCGGCGCACCCAGCAGGCGGCGCTCAGCCAGACCGAGGCGCAGACGCTCAGCGCGCTGGCCGGCACGGTGCTGCGCGGCGCGCCGAACGGGGACGGGGTGCTCACCGCGCTGATGGAACAGGTCCGGGAGACCTTCGGGCAGGAGAGCGCCGCGCTGCTGGAGCGGCCGGATCCGCTCTCCGCCTGGGTGTCGGTGGCCGCCGCCGGGCCGCGCCCGCCGGAGCGGCCGGAGGAGGCCGACGTGGACGTCCCGGTGGGCGACAGCCTGGCGTTGGTCCTGCGCGGTCGGGTGTTGCCCGGCGCGGACCGCCGCCTGCTCGGCGCCTTCGCCGCCCAGGCCGCCGTGGTGCTGGAACGCCGCCGGCTGGCCCGGGAGGCCGCCGAGGCCCGCCGGGAGGCCGAGGGCAACCGCATCCGGACGGCCCTGCTGGCCGCCGTCTCGCACGACCTGCGCACCCCGCTGGCGGGCATCAAGGCCTCGGTGAGCTCGCTGCGTTCGGCTGACGTCGACTGGGACCCGGAGGACGAGGCCGAGCTGCTGGCCGGCATCGAGGCCGGGGCCGACCGGCTGGACCACCTGATCAACAACCTGCTCGACATGAGCCGTCTGCAGACCGGCACCGTCACCCCGCTGATCCAGGAGACCGACCTGGACGAGGTGGTGCCGTTCGCGCTCGGCGGGGTGCCGCTGGAGTCCGTCCGGCTGGAGGTGCCGGAGACGCTGCCGATGGTCCGGGCCGACGGCGGGCTGCTGGAGCGCTCGCTGGCCAACCTGGTGGAGAACGCCGTCAAGTACAGCCCGGACGGCGTCAAGGTGCTGGTCAAGGCCGACGAGCTGCGTCGGCCGGGGATGCCGGCCCGGGTCGAGCTGCGGATCGTGGACCGCGGCCCGGGTGTGCCGGAGGACGCCAAGGAGAAGATCTTCGCGCCGTTCCAGCGCTACGGGGACGCGCCGCGCGGCGCCGGGGTCGGCCTCGGGCTCGCGGTGGCGCGCGGCTTCGTGGAGGCGATGGACGGTACCGTCACCGCCGAGGACACCCCGGGCGGCGGCCTCACCATGGTCGTCAGCCTGCCCGTGGTCGAACGGCCGCCCGAACCGGGGGAGCCGGGCGAGGGGGCCGGTCCGCTCTCGGAGCTGATCACCTGAGAACCGGCCGGGCCCGTCGCCACCGGCCGGCGGCGTCTGCCGCACGCCGTACCGAAAGTCACAGAGCCAGTCCCACAGTCCGAAAGTCAGACAGCCCTGAAAGGCGGAGCCCGTAAATGACCCGGGTCCTCGTCGTGGACGACGAACCGCAGATCGTCCGCGCGCTGGTGATCAACCTCAAGGCCCGCAAGTACGAGGTGGACGCGGCCCATGACGGCGCGAGCGCCCTGGAGCTGGCCGCGGCCCGCCATCCGGACGTCGTCGTCCTGGACCTCGGCCTGCCCGACATGGACGGGGTCGAGGTGATCCGCGGGCTGCGCGGCTGGACCCGGGTGCCGATCATCGTGCTGTCCGCCCGGCACGCCTCGGACGAGAAGGTCGAGGCGCTGGACGCCGGTGCCGACGACTACGTCACCAAGCCGTTCGGCATGGACGAGCTGCTCGCCAGGATGCGGGCCGCGGTGCGGCGGGCCGAGCCGGTGGCCGGGGAGGCGGACTCGCTGGTCGTCACCGAGTCCTTCACCGTCGACCTCGCGGCCAAGAAGGTCAACCGCGACGGCGCCGACGTCCGCCTCACCCCGACCGAGTGGCACCTGCTGGAGGTGCTGGTCCGCAACGCCGGGCGGCTGGTCAGCCAGACCCAGCTGCTCCAGGAGGTGTGGGGCCCCGCCTACCGCACCGAGACCAACTACCTGCGGGTCTACCTCGCCCAGCTGCGCCGGAAGCTGGAGCGCGACCCTTCGCACCCGCGCCACTTCATCACCGAGCCGGGCATGGGATACCGGTTCGAGAGCTGACCGCGGCTGCCCCCGGCGGCCGCACGACCTGCCCCCGGGGGCCCGGAACCCGGTACCCTTCCGGCATGAGTGGTGACAACAGCATCGGCCAGCCGCAGGGGCGGTTCCGCCGCATGCTCAGCCGGCTGACCTCCTCGGCCGAGGAGCTGGACGCCGAGGAGCTGCGTCAGGAGAGCGCCGCGGAGTCGGGCTGCATGCCGATCGCCGGATGCGCGGACCGCGAGCTGGTCACCGTCGCGGGCACGCTGCGTACGGTGACGCTCCGCCCGCGGGCCGGCGTGCCCGCCCTGGAGGCCGAACTCTTCGACGGCACCGAGGCGTTGGACGTGGTCTGGCTCGGCCGCCGCTCGATCGCCGGGATAGAACCCGGCCGCCGGCTGATCGCCAGCGGCCGGATCAGTCACGCACGCGGGCGCCGCGTGCTGTTCAACCCCCGCTACGAGCTGCGTCCGGTCGGACACGGGAGCGAATCAGCGTGAGCAACCAGCCCGGCGGCGAGGCCGCCGCCCAGCTCGACCCGGCCGCCGACCTCGCGGCCGCGGAGGCCGCCCGCAAGGCCGCCTCCAAGGAGGCCGCCGACACCGTGCTCCAGGCCTTCGGCGGCGTCCGCGGCATGATCGACATGACCTTGCCCGGCCTGGTCTTCATCGTCACCTACAACCTGACCCACCAGGTCAGCACCTCGGCCTGGGCCGCGCTCGGCCTGAGCGCCCTGTTCGTGGTGGCCCGGCTGGCGAGGCGGGAGACCATCCAGCACGCCTTCAGCGGCGTGTTCGGCGTCGCCCTCGGCGCCTGGATCTCGATGAAGAGCGGCAAGGCCGAGGACTTCTACCTGCCCGGCCTGCTCTGGAACGTCGCCTACTCCGTCGCCCTGGCGATCTCCGCCCTGGTGCGCTGGCCGATGATCGGGGTGATGCTCGGCCCGATCACCGGTGAGATGTTCACCTGGCGCAAGGAGAACCCGGGCCGCCTGGCCGCCTACACCAAGGCGACCTGGGCCTGGGTGCTGATCATGGGCCTCAAGCCGGTGATCCTCTTCCCGCTGTACTTCACCCACAACGTGAACCTGCTGGGCTGGCTGAAGGTCGCCCTCGGCATCCCCCCGCTGCTGCTGGCGATGTACGTGACCTGGCAGATCCTGCTGAAGGCGCCGCCGCCGATCAAGGCGCAGCTGGACGACGACGAGGAGGAGCCGGCGAAGTAGCCGGCTCCCACGGCGAGCGGGGCGCGCGAGGACG
>NZ_JBHTWX010000210.1:0-4421 GCF_042792155.1 Kitasatospora sp. NPDC056651
GGGCGCGGGCGGATCGACGCGCCCGCGCCGCACGGCGGTCATGAGCCCGTGGGCCGGTCCGGTTCCGAGCGGTCCGGCCCACGGGCGGCTTCAAGGGAGCCACTCCCCCGGCGGGCTACTCCCCCAGCGCGGCGCGCGCGTCCACGAAGGCCGCCACGGCGCGCTCGACGTCCTCGGTGGAGTGCGCCGCGGACAGCTGCACCCGGATCCGGGCCTGGCCGTGCGGCACCACCGGGTAGGAGAAGCCGATCACGTACACACCGCGCTCCAGCAGCAGCTCGGCGAGCCGGCCGGCCTTGGCCGCGTCACCGATCATCACCGGGGCGATCGGGTGGTCGCCGGGCAGGATCTCGAACCCGGCCTCGGTCATCTTCGTGCGGAACAGCGCGGTGTTGGCCGCCAGCCGCTCGCGCAGCTCGTTGGACTTCTCGACCAGGTCGAGCACCTTGAGCGAGGCGGCCGCGATCACCGGGGCCAGCGAGTTGGAGAACAGGTACGGGCGGGAGCGCTGGCGCAGCAGGGCGACGATCTCCCGGCGGGCGGCGACGTAGCCGCCGGAGGCGCCGCCGAGGGCCTTGCCGAGGGTGCCGGTGATGATGTCCACCCGGTCCATCACGCCGTGCAGTTCGGGGGTGCCGCGGCCGCCCGCGCCGACGAAGCCGACGGCGTGCGAGTCGTCCACCATGACCATGGCGTCGTAGCGGTCGGCGAGGTCGCAGATCTCGCGCAGCGGGGCGACGTAGCCGTCCATCGAGAAGACGCCGTCGGTGACGATCAGGCGGCGGCGGGCGTCCTGGGTGTCCTGGAGCTGCTTCTCCAGGTCGGCCAGGTCGCGGTTGGCGTAGCGGTGGCGGCGGGCCTTGCTGAGCCGGATGCCGTCGATGATGCTGGCGTGGTTGAGCGCGTCGGAGATGACGGCGTCGCGGTCGTCCAGCAGGGTCTCGAAGACGCCGCCGTTGGCGTCGAAGCAGGAGGAGTAGAGGATCGTGTCCTCCTGGCCGAGGAAGGCCGAGAGGCGGTCCTCCAGCTCCTTGTGGACGTCCTGGGTGCCGCAGATGAAGCGGACCGAGGCCATCCCGTAGCCCCAGCGGTCCAGGGCGTCCTTGGCGGCGGCGAGCACCTCGGGGTGGTCGGCCAGGCCGAGGTAGTTGTTGGCGCAGAAGTTCAGCACCTCGCCGGGGCGGCCGCCCGCGGTGACGGTGACCGCGGCGCTCTGCGGGCTGCCGATCACCCGCTCGGGCTTGAACAGGCCGGCCTCGCGGATCTCGTCGAGGGTGGTGGCGATGTCGGCGCGCACGTTGTCGAACACGGGCAGACTCCTTCAGTCGGCGAGGGACTCAGACGGTCCAGTCGAGGATGATCTTGCCGCAGTTGCCGCTCGCGGCGTCGTCGAAGGCGGCTTCGAAGTCGGTGGCGGGGTAGCGGCCTGTGATCACCGGGCTGAGGTCCAGGCCGCCCTCCAGCAGCACGGACATCGCGTACCAGGTCTCGAACATCTCGCGGCCGTAGATGCCCTTGATGGTGATCATCGAGGTGACGATCGAGGCCCAGTCGACCGGGAACTGCTCGGCGGGCAGGCCGAGCATGGCGATCTTCCCGCCGTGGGTCATGTTGGCGATCATCGACTGCATCGCCTCGGGGCGGCCGGACATCTCCAGGCCGACGTCGAAGCCCTCGCGCAGGCCCAGCTTCCGCTGGCCGTCCTCGATGGTGTGCTCGGACACGTCGAGCGCCAGCGTCACGCCGACCTCGCGGGCCAGGTCGAGGCGGTACGGGGAGACGTCGGTGATCATCACGTTGCGGGCGCCGGCGTGCTTGGCGACGGCGGCGGCCATGATGCCGATCGGGCCGGCGCCGGTGACCAGCACGTCCTCGCCGACCAGCGGGAAGGACAGCGCGGTGTGCACGGCGTTGCCGAACGGGTCGAAGATCGCGGCCACGTCCAGGTCGACCGGCACCCGGTGCACCCAGACGTTGGAGGCGGGCAGCGCCACGTACTCGGCGAACGCGCCGTCGCGGTTGACGCCCAGGCCGACGG
Organism: Kitasatospora sp. NPDC056651; assembly: GCF_042792155.1. Taxonomy (NCBI): domain Bacteria; kingdom Bacillati; phylum Actinomycetota; class Actinomycetes; order Kitasatosporales; family Streptomycetaceae; genus Kitasatospora; species Kitasatospora sp. NPDC056651. Next base: position 2,039 of record NZ_JBHTWX010000210.1, read on the forward strand.
TGTTGCGGCACAGGTGGCGGCGGCCGGCCAGGCAGTTGCGGCACTTGCCGCAGACCAGGTGGCCCTCGCCGCTGACCAGGTCGCCGACCGCGATGTCCGCGACGCCGGCGCCGGTCTCGGCGACCTCGCCGACGAACTCGTGGCCGATCGTCATCGGGGTCCTGATGGTCTGCTGGGCCCAGCCGTCCCACTTGCGGATGTGCAGGTCGGTGCCGCAGATGCCGGTCCGCAGCACCTTGATCAGCACCTCGCCGGGGCCGATCTCGGGCTTCGGGACATCGACCATCCAGAGGCCGGGCTCGGCCTTCTGCTTGACGAGTGCCTTCACGGGCGGCGGCTCCTGACGTGCGGGTGGACGGCCTTCGGGGGTCGGGCAGGCCGAGGTGGCCCGGTGCGGCCGTTCCTGACGGGCACACTCCGGGCAGGCAGAAATCTGCCTGGTCGGGGCGGGTGCGGTCCATCGAGGAATTCTTAAGGGCGGCCACAGCTGGGCTGAACGATCGTGCCCGAGCAGCGGCCGGGGGCGGGTACGGCGTGCCGGTGCTCACCCGTCCGGCGGAGCGCCAGGCCGGAGGGGGCACCGGCGGCGGGCCGCCAGCCGGACGCGGCACTCGGCTGACGGCGCGCCCGTTCGGGCCAGCCGGGCCGCGACCCGCGCGCGGCCGCACGGCGGCGGTGCTTACGGTGGCGACGCTCCCCAGCGGCCCCGTGGAGCAGCGCTCCGGCCCGCCGAGCAGCGCGCTCCGGGGCCCTTCGCCAAGGGGCCGACCGCCCCAGAGAGGCGCCCGCACCGATGACCGAAACCCGACGGCCGCGCCCGGCCGCTCCCCGCGCCCTCCACGCGTCCCGCGCGACCCGCGCCGTCCGCGTTCCCCGCTCCGTACGGGCGGCCTCCGCCGCCCTCGCGCTGGCCGGTCTGCTCGCCGTCTCCGGCTGTTCCGGGGACGCCAAGCCCGCGCGGCAGCAGGCCGATCCGGGGCTGACCGCCGAACCGGCCGCGCTCAGCCCGTCCCCCGGCGCCGGCGGCAGCCCCTCCGGCGGGGTGGTGGCGCTCACCCCCGACGTCACCGCCAAGCTGGACGCCTCGATCAAACAGGTGATGGGGCAGGCCTCCATCCCCGGGGTGATCGTCGGCTACACCACCCCCGGCGGCAGCTACCAGCGGAACTTCGGCGTCGCCGACAAGGACGCCGGAACACCCATGTCGGCCGACCTGTACACCCGGGTCGGCAGTGTCACCAAGACCTTCACCGCCACCGCCGTGCTGCTCCTGGCCGACCAGGGCAAGCTCAGCCTGGACGACCCGGTCTCCAAGTACGTCCCCAACGTGCCCGGCGGTGACGGGATCACCCTGCGCCAGCTCGGCCAGATGCGCAGCGGCCTGTACAACTACAGCAACGACCCGGACTTCCAGCACGACTTCCTCAGCGACCCCAACCACCCGTTCACACCGGACCAGTTGCTCGCGTACGCCTTCAAGCACCCGGCCGACTTCGCGCCGGGCAGCAGGTTCGAGTACTCCAACACCAACTACATCCTGCTCGGCCAGGTGGTCGAGAAGGTCGGCGGGCAGCCGCTCGGCGACTACCTGAAGGCGCAGGTCTTCGGCCCGGCCGGGCTCACCGACACGACCTTCCCGACCGACGCGACCTTCCCCGACCCGCACGCCCACGGCTACACCGACCAGACGCTGAACGGCCAGCTCACCGACGCCACCACCTGGAACCCGTCCTGGGGCTGGGCGGCCGGCGCGGTGATCTCCAACCTGGCGGACCTCCAGACCTGGTCGAAGGTGCTGGCCACCGGCACGCCGCTGCTCAAGCCGGCCACCCAGGCGGACCGGCTCAAGGGGCAGGACACCGGCACCCCCGACCTCAGTTACGGCTTCGGGGTGTTCACCACCCACGGGTGGGTCGGGCACAACGGCTCGCTGCCCGGGTACGAGACCGTCGTGGTGTACCTTCCGGCGGCGCAGGCCTCGCTGGTGATCATCCTCAACACCGATGTGACGTACCAGGGTTCGGAGCCCTCGACGCTGCTGGCGACGGCGATCACGCAGATCGTCTCGCCGGACAACGTCTACACGCTGCCGACCGGGGCCGCCTCGGGCTCGCCCTACGCATCGCCGTCCCCGTCGCCCTCGCCGTACCAGTCACCCTCGCCGTCCTCGTACCAGTCGGCCACGCCCTACCCCACGGCCACCACGACGCCCGCCCCCGGCTCGGGCGCCACCCTGCACCTGTCCTGAACCGCACGAGTGAACCGCGGGGGGGGGCCCCAACCCGCCGGGTCGGGGCCCCCGCGCCGCCGCACATACCCCCCACCCCCCCCCGGGGGCGTATAAACAACAGACGCGGCCGCCGCGTTAGGGGGTGTATTTATC
>NZ_JBHTWX010000211.1:0-4290 GCF_042792155.1 Kitasatospora sp. NPDC056651
CGCTCCCGCAACTCAGCAAGATCATCACGCCTAACGCCCACGGTCCTCGCAACTCCCACAGATCGCGGGTGTTGCGAGGACCGTTAGAACCCAAGATCGGGCCCGGGCCTGGCAGTGCGGTGAGGTGCGACGCCCGGGAGGGTGGGGGCGTCGAGTGGATCAAGGGGCGGTGGTCCCGCCGGGGTTGGGCGGGGCGCTCAGGCGTCGGTGCTGGTGTCGAGCAGGTCGGCCAGCTCGTTCAGCAGCTCCGTGGCGCGGGCCTGGCCGGCGTCGTCCAGGTGCGGGAAGGTCTCGGAGAGGGCGGAGTCGACCGGGCGCTTGCCGTAGTCCTCGAAGGTCTTCTGGTGTGCGTCGGGGTGCAGCCGGACCCGGGTCTGCCGACGGTCCTTGGCGTCCTTGTTGGCCTGGAACACCCCGGCCTCGACCAGGTCCTGGACGATCTTGGAGACCCGGCTCTGGGCCAGGCCGGCCCGCTGGCTGATCTCGCCGATGGAGCTGTCCGGGTAGCGGGCCACGTTCTCCAGGACCGCGAGGTCGCCGACGGAGATGGGCGAATCCTCCCCGCCCCGGCTGGCCTTGAGGGCGACTTCCCGGAGCTGCCGGGCAAGTCGGTGCAGTCGCAGAACGTCCATTCGTGGATCCTATCGGTGAGTTCGGGCCGACCTTGCTCTGGCGGGTGCTCGGGACTAAATTATCTCCCGTGATGCATCATCTCGTGATGCATCTGGCGGCAAACCTGTGCCGAAGGAGAAACGTGGGCTGGACTGACTGGGCCGTCTCGCTCGGGCTGATCGCGCTGGTCCTGCGCCAGATCCGTGGGAGGAAGACCACCGCACTCGGCCTGGTGTGGCCGGTGGGGCTCGTGGTGTGGGCCGGATTCGAGTACTTCGGCGACTTCCCCGCCGAGACCTCCGACCTGCTGTTCGCGGGTGCGCTCGGCACGCTGGGCATCGCGCTCGGCGTCGGCTGCGGCCTGCTGACCAAGGTCCACCGGGAGGGTGAGGACGTCGTCGTGCGGGCGACGCTCCCGGCCGCCGTGCTGTGGATCGTCGGCATGGCCGGCCGGCTCGCGTTCGGCATCGTCGCGCTGCACGGCGGGGCCGAGGCGATCGGCGAGCTGAGCGAGAAGCTGGACATGCACTCCGCCGAGACCTGGCCGACCAGCCTGATCCTGATGGCGCTGTGCGAGGTGGTCTCCCGCAGCGGGCTGCTGCTGTTCCAGTACTGGAAGGCCAAGCGGAGCCTGCCGGAGCAGCACGCCCCCGCCGCCCGGGAACCCGATGCCTCCCTGGGCTGAGGCGCTCGCGCCCTGACCGAACATCAGGCCGGAGGCCCGGCTCGGAGCCGCCGCCCGCCTGTGGAACTTCCGAGCCAGGGACGAAGTGATCTGATGAACGACCTTTACGTGGCCGGCGTGGGCGTCTACCTGCCGCCGCGGCAGACCGCCGCCGAGGCCATCGCGGCGGGCGGCTACGACCCCGAGGCCGCGCGTGCGGACGAGGTCGAGTCGGCCTGCGTCGAGACCGAGTTGTACCCCGCCGAGATGGCGGCCGCCGCCGGGCGCGACGCGCTCGCGATGGCGGGGGAGGGGTACGGCGAGGTCCGCGCCCTCTTCCACTCCTACGTCGACTACCAGGGCGCCCGCTACTGGCAGGCCGCGCCCTACGTCGCCCAGCACACCGTCGGCGCCTCCGTGCCCTCCTTCGACATCGTCCAGGAGTGCAACGGCGCGATGGGATCGCTGGAGCTGGCCGGCCGGTTCGTCAACGGACCCGAGGACGCGGTGCTGGTCACCACCGGCGACCGCTTCGACAACCCGTGGATCTCGCGCTGGTACGGCGACCAGTCCGTGCTCGCCGACGGCGGCAGCGCGCTGCTGCTCAGCGGCGCCGGCGGCTTCGCCAAGGTGCGCTCGCTGGTGACGCTGGCCGAGAACTCCCTGGAGGGCGAGGCGCGCGGCGGTGGCTTCTCCTCCGGCGCCGACCTCTCGCCGGTCGACTTCGAGGAGATGCGCAAGCGCTTCCACGACACCGAGGTCCCGATGCTGGAGCACTACGGGAAGATGGAGGCGCTGCTCCACGCCTGCATCGGCAAGGTGCTCGCGGAGGCCGGGGTCACCGCCGAGGAGCTGGCGTACGTCATCCCCGTGGTCACCACGAAGTGGCGCACCGAGATCCAGCTGGACCGCTTCCTCGGCCTGCCGCTGGACCGCTCCACCTGGGAGTTCGGCCGGACCACCGGGCACATCGGCACCGCCGACCAGTTCATCGGCCTGCACCACCTGCTCACCACCGGGCAGCTGAAGCGCGGCGACCTGGTGATGCTGCTCGGCGGAGGCACCGGGTACACCCTGACCTGCGCGGTGCTCGAGATCGTCGAGGACCTGTGACGATGGACGCCACCCTGCCCAGAGCCGGGCGCCCCTGGGACGACGCCTTCGAGGAGCTGCTGCTGGCGGCCCTGCGCGGGCAGGGCTGCGCGGAACCCGATCCCGACACGCCGTTCACCTCCTACGGGGTCACCTCGCTGGGGATCCTGAGCCTGGGCCGGACGCTCTCCGACCACTACGGCATCTCCCTGGGCGCGTTCGACGAACGGGCGTTCCGCACACCGCGCTCGCTCTGGGCCTTCGTCGGCGAGCACGGCCGGGCGTCCGCCCCGGCCGCCGCCGAGGCGCTCCCGGCCGCCGGGGAGGCGCTCCCGGCGGACGGGGCGGACGAGGTGGACGGCCCGGCCTTCGGCGAGGACGGCCCCGCTCCGGCCGGCCCGGCGGTGTGCGCCCTGGCCGAGCGGTTCCTCGCCTCGGCCCGGCGCCACCCGGACGCGGTGTGCGTGATCGACGGCGCGACGACCTTCCGCTACGCCGAGTTCGCCGTCCAGGCCGGCGCCCTGGCCGAGCGGATCGGCCGGGGCGGCGTGGTCGCCGTCCTCGGCGAACGGGAGGCCGCCACCTACCGCGGCTACCTGGCGGTGCTGCTCGCGGGGGCGACGGTGGTGCCGCTCTCGCTCGACTTCCCGCCGGAGCGCAACGCCGCCATCCTGGAGCAGGCCGGCGCGCGCTGCGTCGTGGTCGCCGACCGGAGCGACGATCCGCTGGTCGCGGCGCAGCTCGCGGCGCTGGCCGGACTGCGGCTGGAGGTCGTGGACGGCCTGGCGGTGCCGTCCGTCCCGGCGTCGGCGGGGCTGCCCGTCGCGCCCGAGGCCGACCCGGACGGCGTCGCGTACTACATCTTCACCTCGGGTTCGACCGGGCGTCCCAAGGGCGCCGGGACCACCCGCCGCAGCGCCGACGCCTTCCTGACCCAGGCGATGGCGACGTTCGAGGTCGGGCCGGGCGACGTCTTCTCCCAGTGCCACGGGCTGACCTTCGACTTCTCGGTGTTCGAGCTGTGGGGCGCGTGGAGCACCGGGGCGGCCGTCCTCGCCGTCCCCCGGATGCGGGCGCTCGACCCGGCGGGGACGGCGGCCCGGTACGGCGTGACGGTGATGGCCTGCACGCCCAGCCTGCTGGAGTCGGCCGGGGCCGCCGGGAACCTCGCGCCGGGCAGCATGCCGGGCACGCGCCACGTGGTGATCGGCGGCGAGCCGCTGCCGGTGGACACCGTCCGGCTCATCCAGGGCGCGGCGCCGAACGCGGTCGTCGACAACGTCTACGGTCCGACCGAGGCGACCGTCTGGGTCAGCACCCACCGGATGGCGCCGGGCGACCCGCTGCCCGAGGGCCGGATCGTGCCGATCGGCACGCCGGTGCCCGCGATGGAGCTGCGGCTCGACGCGCGGGGCGAGCTGCTGCTCGCCGGGGACCAGGTGTTCGGCGGCTACCTCGACGCGGACCTGAACGCGGTGAAGTTCACCGAGGCGGACGGCCGGCGCTGGTACCGCACCGGGGACGTGGTGGAGCGGGCCGGGGACGGGCTGCTGCACCACCGGGGCCGGCTCGACGACCAGGTCAAGATCCGCGGCTACCGGGTCGAGACCGGCGAGATCGAGCGCGCCGCCTCGGGTTTCCTCGGCGGGGCGCGCACCGCGGTGCTGTGGGACGCGGACACGCGCTTCGACGCCGAGCTGGTGCTCTGCGTGGAGGCGCCCGAGGTGGACGAGGCCGCGCTGCGCCGTCGGCTGGGGGAGCTGCTGCCCGGCTACATGGTGCCCGGCCGGGTGGTCGCGGTGGAGTCCTTCCGGCTCACCGCCCACGCCAAGCTGGACCGGGCCCACCTGGCCGGGCTCGTCGGACAGGGCGGCTGAGGTACGAAGGAGCCGGCTCGCCGTCCCCCACCGAGGTGTGGTGGC
>NZ_JBHTWX010000212.1:0-4274 GCF_042792155.1 Kitasatospora sp. NPDC056651
GGCCCAGGGGGGCCTGCCGACAACCGGGGAATCGGCTCAGGGGAGCCGGCCGGGACAGACACACCGGCCGCGCCCGCTCCCGAGCGCGCCGCCTCCCGACGCCGCCGCCCCCGCCACGCCACCCAGCGCCGCACCCGCGTGAGCCTGCGTTTCAGCGAACCCGAGTGGGCCGCCGTCCGGAAGGCCGCCGACCGAGCCGATCTCGCCCCCGGAGGCTTCTCCGCTGCCGCCACCCTGGCCGCCGCCACCAGCACCGACCCGGGCGCCGCCATCGCCGACTACCGGCGCGGCATCCAGGAACTCATGGAGTCCAACCGCCAGCTCGCCGCCATCGGCAACAACGTCAACCAGGTGGCCCACTTCCTCAACGCCGGCGGCCAACCCGCCGCCGACCTCCGCCACCTCCTGCACCGCGTCGAAGCCTCCATCGCAGCGGTCGACGACGCCGTCGCCTGGATGGTCCGCCGGTGATCCCCAAGATCCGCACCGGCACCGGCGGCACCTACGGCCTCATCCGCTACGTCTTCGGACCGGGCCGCCGCGATGAACACACCGACCAGCACCTCGTGGCGAGCTGGAACGACTTCGCCCCCGACCCCGGCCGCAACCCCCACCACACCATCGCCCAGCTCGCCGCCCAACTCGACCAGCCCGTCAAAGCCATCGCAGGCCGCGCCCCCGCCGACACCATCTGGCACTGCTCGGTGCGTGCCGACCCCGGCGACCGCCACCTCGACGACAACGACTGGGCGAACATCGCCCGCCGCATCGTCCACGCCACCGGCATCGCCCCGAAAGGCGACACCACGGCCTGCCGCTGGGTCGCCGTCCGCCACGCCGACGACCACATCCACATCGCCGCCACCCTCGTCCGCCAGGACGGCCGCCTCGCCAACCTCTCCTTCGACCGCCGCAAGGCCCAAGCCGAAGCCCGCCTCATCGAGAAGGAGCACGGCCTGCGCCGGCTCAACCCGGGCGACGGCACCGCTGCCAAGAACCCCACCAGCGCCGAGCGCTTCAAAGCCGAACGCACCGGCCGCACCGAGACCCCGCGCGAAACCCTGCGCGAGGCCGTCCGCCAGGCCGTCGCCGGAGCCGACAGCGAGGAGGAGTTCTTCACCCGCCTGCGTGAGGCCGGTCTGCGGGTGAAGCTCCGCCACCTGCCGTCCGGTGACCTCACCGGCTACAACGTCGCCTTGCCCGGTGACCGCAACCGCACCGGCGAGCCCATCTGGTTCTCCGGGTCCAAACTCGCACCCGATCTCTCCCTGCCCCGTATCCGCCTTCGCCTCGACAGCGCATCCACCACCGGAACCCCGGAACCGGGCAGCCGCCGGGCTCGCACCGGACGCTCCACTCCCGCGCGGAGCCGCCGGGACGCCGCCGGCGCCGCCGAGCGCGCCGCCGCCGCTCTCGGCCGGGACGACGACGAAGCCGCCGCCCACCTCGTCGGCGCCGGGGAGATCCTCGACGCCCTCGCCCAGACCTCCCCGGCCGCCACCCGCGCCGAACTCCGCGCCGCCGCCCGCGCCTTCGAACGCGCCACCCGCAGCCACGTCCGCGCCGAGAACGCCGACATCCGCGCCCTGCGCTCGGCCGCCCGCGGAATCGTCCACGCCGGCAGCGCGCTCGGCCGAGCCGAGGACGGCGGCGCCACCGCCATGGTCCTGTCCACCTTCGTCCTGGTCACCCTGGCCGCCGCCCGCTGGCACTCCGCCCGGGGCCACGCCCAGCAGGCCGCAGCCTCCCGCCAAGCAGCCGACCACCTGCGCTCCGCCTACCAGCGGGCCGCCGCCACCCCCATGCACACCATGCGCGAGATAGGCCGCGCCCTCCCGGAGGGCGAACGCCGCCGCCACGACACCACCATCCGCACCGTCCTCGGCGACACGGCCACCCCGAACACCCCGACCCGCGAGCACGACGCCCTAGCCGCCGTCCTCGCGGAAGCCGAGAAGGCCGGCCACGACCCCCAGGCCCTCCTGGAGAAGGCCGTCGACCGGCGGGAGTTGGAAACCGCCCGCAACACTGACGACGTCCTCGTCTGGCGCATCCGCCGCCTCGCCGACCTGCCCGCCAACCCCGAACACCCCCGCACCCGCACGTCCCCCGGCACCCAGACACGGACCGGATCAGCACAGGCGCGCACCGCGCAGTCGGCACCGGCCCGGCCCGCGACCGACCTGCGCCGCCCGGCGCTGCGCCGCTGAATCGGCAGCACGCAGCCTTCCCGGAACCCCTCGACACCTGCTGCCACCAGGTGTTACGCAAGTACCCGAGCACCACGAACGGAGAGCCCGTGACCAGAACCACCGAGCACACCAACACCGCCCCGGCCCCGGTCACCACCCCGGTCCCGGCGGGCTCCGACCCGCTCCTGCAGCTGGAGTACGAGACCCAGACCCCCAGCGGTCCGGAGGCCGTCCGCGGTCTCCTGCACCCGGCCGAACTCGCGCTGCTCGGCATGCCAGTGACGTGCTCCGCCTGCCGGGTCCGCCGAGACTGGCTGCTGCTCAACCACCGCCGCAACGTCTGGGTGCGGTGCCGCTGCGGGAACGAGTGGCTGGAGCCGGAGATCACCCGCAAGGAATTCGACGCGATGATCGCCAACCCGACCTGGACCCACCACCCCGACACCGACGCCGCACGGATGGCCCTCGGCTTCGATGGCACCTTCGCTGGCATCTACCTGGATTAATGGGCGGTTCCGGGCGCCGCTGACCAGGGGCCCGGCAGTTACAGTTACCACGGCTTGACCAGGCGGCCATTCTGATAGCCATCGATCCAGTCGCAATACCGAATCGGTTGCAGGGTGCACCCGGCAAGACGGCTCGGTCGGCATTCAGGCGCGGGGCTCACTCGTGGTGTCGGCCGATCGCTTCAATGTCCTCCTCCAATTGGGATATGCGGAAGCCGCCTGCGGGGCCCGGCAATAGTACGGTGGCGTTCCAGCCGTGGTTTCGCTGCTCAAAGGCCGTCAGGCTGTGTGAGCTGAGGAATGTCTGGAAAGTTCGAGCCGACGAACTCAATAGCTGAAGTACCTGTCGTTCCGCTGGCGGGTGCAGGAACACAAACGGCTCATCGAGGACGAGGAGTGTGGGCTCCGACTGCGCCTGCAGGTCAGCCAGCACGACGAGTGCGTAGAAGTGGAGCAGCAGTTCAGGGGGAACGTGTCCCGCAGCTCGCGAGCCACTCCTGTAGCTGATCTCCAATTCGCCTCCCGCGACGCTTGCCGTTGCGAAGATCTCCGGGAAAGCGATGGGCAGCTTGTCCACAACCGCTCGGGCAATCCACTCATCGACATCGAGGGACGCTGCGAGGCTCCTCAAGGTAGGCGCTTCTCGATAGTTGCGATGTTGTGCCGAGAACTCGAAGACGCGATACGGGCGCGGTGGGAGTGGCACTTCACGTCCATCAACACGGTAGCGGAGCCGCGGCCCGTCGACTTCGACGTCGGCGGACCGCGGTTCAGGATCGAACCAGTTGATCGTGCAGATGGACTTCTTGTACCCGTCCATGAGCGTCAGCGGCTGCGACAGAGAGCGCAGCAGGCTCAGCAGCTGTGTCTTGCCAGATCCATTGGGTCCGAACAGAAGGTTGCAGCGAGCAAGTTGAACCACACCGGGATTTAGCACGAAGTGGCGTCGGATTTCCATGGACTGGATCCAGCCAGCTGGGCGGCGGGCGCCGCCCTGTTCGACACGTGTGCGGTACTCATGCAGGTCTCGCCAGCTACGCAGCAATGACACCGGGTACTCGTTGCCGGCGTTGGCGTCGACGAGCCTGCCGCACGCGGCGCATAGCCAGATCCCGTTCGCGGTTGATGCTCGATTGTCCTCGGACAGTCCTCCAGTGCCGCGGGGACCGCCTGCGGCAGCTGCGAAGATGTGTGAGGCAGTGCCGGTGTCAACCACATCGTCCATGCCCCCACCAGGGCCTATCGTCAGAGCCCCACAGCGTGGATTGGAGCAGCGGTAACCAGCCCGCTGCGCAAGTAGTCTCCGCACGGTCGGGCCGAAGTTCGCGCGGCCGCCTCGCTCTGTCCCGGGACCTGTCAAGTTCCCCGCCCCCTGCACTCAACGGGCCACTGTCGAGGGACCCTTCCGGCGCTCAACGCTACCTGTCGGCCGCCGTTGGGTGGTTCGGGTTCGCCGTCGAGCTGCTGAGCGACTCCGCGGCTGACGGACGAGGAATACGACACTGCAGGAATAGGCGCTCTCCGCCGGTGTAGGCCGGGCAGCGCGAAGGACCGCCACCGATGTCGGTGGCGGTCC
>NZ_JBHTWX010000213.1:0-4152 GCF_042792155.1 Kitasatospora sp. NPDC056651
CACACCCTCCCGGTCGGTGGTGTGGTCGTCCGCGAAACGACGGTCACCCGTCGCGTCCGGCACGTACTTCACACAGACAACGATCCTCAAGCTCACGGCCTTGTCTCCTGTACTGGTCTCGTCCGGCGGCTGCGGCGGTGCGAGCGGGCGCGAAAACGGCTCGCACCCGCCCCGGGCAGCGGGTTCCCGTGCCGGTCCGGAACTTCCTGGCAGCATACTCGCCGGTAGCGCAGTGGTCACTACTGGCCAGTAGCTTATGCCGCGGGGCTGCTCCCCCCACCTGCGCCCATCCTGCCCCAGCCGGGGGCCGGCTCCACCCGCCGGGGCGGAACAAGGACGGAACAGTCGGCGGAACGCGGGCGGCCGGACACCTCACATCGCGTGGCCCAGCGCCGCGATCACGTCCACCGTGCGCGGCTGACCCGCCGCCCGCCGCACCACCCGGCCATCCGCGTCCAGCACCAGGACGGTCGGCGTCCGCCGGACCTCCAGTCGGCGGACCAGCTCCAGCCGCTCCTCGGCGTCCACCTCGACGTGCTCGACCCCGTCGACCATCCCGGCCACCTCGGAGAGCACCCGCCGGGTGGCCCGACACGGCTGGCAGAAGGCCGTCGAGAACTGCACCAGCGTCGCCCGCGCACCGAGCGCCCCGCCCAGTTCCGCCTCCGACAGCCGCACTGCCCCGTCCTCGGTGCTCACTCTCCGCCTCCCGCCGCTCTCCGCCCGGACCACCCCGGCCCGGCCCCGGGCGGGACGACGCGCGCCACCGGCTCGGGCATCCCCCAGTCTGTGGCAGCCCCTGCCGATGCCGAAAGCCGGTCGACCGCCGGGACCCGGCCACGTACGATCGGCCGATGGACTCCGACCCTCGCCGGACACCGCTGCCGGCCTCCCGCCGAGCCATCGGCCCGGCCCGGGCCACCGTCCGCCGAAGGCGCTGAAGCCCCACCGCTGCCGCCGCCCGTCGCGACCCCCGGAGGCCCCGTTGCAGACCGACCCCCGCGGCCCCCGCCTGGCCGCCGCCCTCAGCTCGGTCGTCCTGCTCCTCGCCCTCCACGCCGGCAACCGCCCCCTGCTGGCCGCCCAGGCGCTGGTCTTCGCACTCGGCGCGCTCGGCGGTCTGCGACTGGCCCCGTACGTCCGGCTGTTCCAGGCCCTCGTCCTCCCCTGGCTCGCGCCGCCCGCGGCGACCGCCGACGAACGGACCCTCCGCTTCGACCAGGGCATCTGCATGGTGTTCACCGCGGTCGGCGCCCTCGGCTACTACAGCGGCGTGACCTGGCTCGGCCTGCTGTCCGGTCTGACCGCGTTCACCGCCGCCTTCGCCAACGCGGCGTTCGGCTACTGCGTGGGCTGCGAGGTCTACCCCGTGGTCCGGCGCGCCCAGGGCCGCCTCACCACCGGCACCTGACCCGCCGACCCGCACACCCGCCGCGCATCCGCCGCGTGCCCACGGCCCGGGGCCCGCTTGTCGCGGGGAACGGAAAAGTTCCCATCCGAACTCATCACGGAGATCACACCGGCAAAAATCGCTTGACCGCACGGCTCAGGTGACAGCAGGCACTCGTTCGGGGGATCATCTCCGTGTATTCACCCGTGACCGCCGCGGAGTGCCGTGCTCCGGTCGGCACCGCCCGCGCAACGGCGCGGGTACCCGCCGAACCGGGCTCCGGCCCGTGGAAGTCAGGACTGACCGTGGCAGAGTTCGTGTACCCGCCGGTGATCGGCGCCGCACTCACCGCCTTCCGCGCGCTCGACGTGCGGATCGAGATCATCGGCGCCGAACACATCCCCGCCAAGGGGGGAGCGGTGCTGGTCAGCAATCACATCAGCTACCTGGACTTCCTCTTCGCGGGCCTCGGCGCGTACCGCGGCGGCAAGCGCAAGACCCGCTTCATGGCCAAGGACGACGTCTTCAAGCACCGGATCTCGGGTCCGTTGATGCGCGGCATGAAGCACATCCCGGTGGACCGCACCGACGGCCAGCCCGCCTACGAGGCCGCCGTGCGCGCCCTCAAGGCCGGCGAGGTGGTCGGAGTGTTTCCCGAGGCGACCATCAGCCGCTCGTTCATGCTGAAGAAGTTCAAGACCGGCGCCGCCCGGATGGCCGCCGACTCCGGCACCCCGCTGCTGCCCGTCGTGCTCTGGGGCACCCAGCAGCTCTGGACCAAGGGCCGCCCGAAGACCCTCACCAAGCGGCACGTCCCGGTCACCATCATGATCGGCGAACCGATTCACCTCGGACCGGACGACAAGCCCGTGATGGTCACCCGGCGACTGCGCGCCGCCATGACCGAGATGCTCGACCGGGCCCAGAGCGAGTACCCCGGCAAGCCCTCCGGCCCGGACGACACCTGGTGGCTGCCCGCCCAGCTCGGCGGCACCGCCCCCACCCTGGAGGTCGCTGAGGCCGAGGACGAGGCGGAGGCCCTCGCCAAGGCCGAGCGCCGCGCCGCCCGGGGCTGACCCCCCGCTCCGCCATACCTGCTTCCTCTGCTTTCCGCACCTACTCCGTGCGATCGAGTGAGCACGCCGCGTCGCGTGTCGCCCCGTCGCCGGTGCCTCCCTTCTGACACAGTGACAGCTCCTTTCAGGGGCCTTCGTCCTGAATCCTCGACGGGGGCCACACGTCGGAGCGGTCGAAAGGCTCGGAGGCGGAGATGGCACGGATCACCGGCACACGACAGTCACCCAAGGGCAGGGCCCGCACCCGCACGAACGCCGGTGCGGGCCTCCTCCTTCTCGGCGCCCTGCTCACCGGCTGCGGAGCCGAACCCGGAGAGATCCCCCTCTCGGAGATCCGGCCGGACAGCCCCGCCACCACCCCCGAGCCGACGTCCGCCGCTCCCGGAGTGGTCGGCGCGGCCGCCGGAGCCCCCGCGGCCACCGCACACAACGGCCTGATCGTCAGCCGCGCCTACACCGACCCCTCCCGCACGACCAGCGCGATCGTCACCCTCCTCCCCGACGGCACCGGCCAGCACCAGGTCACCCAGCCACCGGCCCGGGCCCGCGACGACCGCCCGGACTGGTCCCCCGACGGCTCCACCATCGCCTTCGACCGCACCGACCCGCAGACCGGCAACGCCCGGCTGTGGACCGTGTCCACCGCCGGTGGCACCGAGCACCAGGTCGACCGGCTCTGCGACGGCGGCACCACCGACTGCGCGAACGAGGACGAACGCGCCCCAGCCTTCTCACCGGACGGCAAGCAGGTCGCCTTCAGCCGCTCCTGGGGCGCCCTGGACCCGTCCGGCAACCACCAGATCCAGTACTCGGACCTCTACCTGATGAGCCCCGGGGGCACCGACGTCCAACGGCTCACCTTCCTCACCAACGACAAGGCCTACTCCGGCGCGGTCAGCAACCCCAGCTGGTCCCCCGACGGGAAGCAGCTCACCTTCGAGTACCGCACCAGCGCGACCGGACAGCCCGCCAACAGCCGCGCCATCTACGTCGTCAGCGCGGACGGCACCGGGGTGCGCCAGCTCACCCCCTGGGAGCTGCGCGCCGGCGACCGCGCGAACTGGTCACCCGACGGCACCGAGATCCTCTTCACCACCTACCCGGCCGGCCCTGACAACGCCGCCGGCGGCGGCATCTACACCGTCCACCCCGACGGCAGCGCCATCGGCGCCCTCACCCCCGCGCCCTCGGACGCCTTCTACGGCACGGCCGCCTACTCGCCCGACGGCAAGTCCATCGTCTTCGCCCAGGCCCCCGCGGGTTCCGGCGCCGACCTCTACAGCATGCGGCCGGACGGCACGGGCGTCGCCCGCCTCACCAACAGCGCGGACAAGTGGCTCAGCCGGCCGGCCTGGGGCACGGCGGAACCTCCGGACGCTCAGGCCAGTCCCGCCGATCCGGCCGCTCCCGCCGCTCCCGCCGAGGTGGCTGCTCAGGCGTCGCAGGCGCCCCAGGCTCCTCGGCCCGGTGCCCAGCAGCCGGCCCAGCAGCCAGCGCAGGCCCAGCGGCCGCAAGCCGAATCCGATCCCAAGTCCGAATCCGAGACCGAGGCTGACGAATAGGTCGTCCGATCCCAGGGATGCGAAGCCACAAACGCGAAGAACCCCCATCCGGAAACCGGATGGGGGTTCATTCACAATAATTGTTCGGCGGCGTCCTACTCTCCCACAGGGTCCCCCCTGCAGT
>NZ_JBHTWX010000214.1:0-3821 GCF_042792155.1 Kitasatospora sp. NPDC056651
GGGGCCTTAGCTCAGCTGGGAGAGCGCCTGCCTTGCACGCAGGAGGTCAGCGGTTCGATCCCGCTAGGCTCCACCAATGAAACAATCACGTTGTGATTGGGACAGCTTGTTCCTTGAAAACTAGATAATAGATAGAAGGCAATTAATTTTTTTCAAAGCATCTGTAAGATCTTTTTTTAATGGTTAAGTTAGAAAGGGCGCACGGTGGATGCCTTGGCACTAGGAGCCGATGAAGGACGGGACTAACACCGATATGCTTCGGGGAGCTGTAAGTAAGCTTTGATCCGGAGATTTCCGAATGGGGAAACCCACCACTCGTAATGGAGTGGTATCCATATCTGAATACATAGGATATGAGAAGGCAGACCCGGGGAACTGAAACATCTAAGTACCCGGAGGAAGAGAAAGCAAATGCGATTCCCTGAGTAGCGGCGAGCGAAACGGGACTAGCCCAAACCAAGAGGCTTGCCTCTTGGGGTTGTAGGACACTCTATACGGAGTTACAAAGGAACGAGGTAGACGAAGCGACCTGGAAAGGTCCGTCGTAGAGGGTAACAACCCCGTAGTCGAAACTTCGTTCTCTCCTGAGTGGATCCTGAGTACGGCGGAACACGTGAAATTCCGTCGGAATCCGGGAGGACCATCTCCCAAGGCTAAATACTCCCTAGTGACCGATAGTGAACCAGTACCGTGAGGGAAAGGTGAAAAGCACCCCGGAAGGGGAGTGAAAGAGATCCTGAAACCGTGTGCCTACAAGTAGTCAGAGCCCGTTAATGGGTGATGGCGTGCCTTTTGTAGAATGAACCGGCGAGTTACGATCCCGTGCAAGGTTAAGCTGAAGAGGCGGAGCCGCAGCGAAAGCGAGTCTGAATAGGGCGCATGAGTACGTGGTCGTAGACCCGAAACCAGGTGATCTACCCATGTCCAGGGTGAAGTTCAGGTAACACTGAATGGAGGCCCGAACCCACGCACGTTGAAAAGTGCGGGGATGAGGTGTGGGTAGCGGAGAAATTCCAATCGAACCTGGAGATAGCTGGTTCTCTCCGAAATAGCTTTAGGGCTAGCCTCAAGGTAAGAGTCTTGGAGGTAGAGCACTGATTGAACTAGGGGCCCCTACCGGGTTACCGAATTCAGTCAAACTCCGAATGCCAATGACTTATCCTTAGGAGTCAGACTGCGAGTGATAAGATCCGTAGTCGAGAGGGAAACAGCCCAGACCGCCAGCTAAGGTCCCAAAGTATACGTTAAGTGGAAAAGGATGTGGAGTTGCTTAGACAACCAGGATGTTGGCTTAGAAGCAGCCACCATTTAAAGAGTGCGTAATAGCTCACTAGTCGAGTGACTCTGCGCCGAAAATGTACCGGGGCTAAACGTATCACCGAAGCTGCGGACTGTTCTTCGAACAGTGGTAGGAGAGCGTTCTAAGGGCTGTGAAGCCAGACCGGAAGGACTGGTGGAGCGCTTAGAAGTGAGAATGCCGGTATGAGTAGCGAAAGACGGGTGAGAATCCCGTCCACCGAATGCCTAAGGTTTCCTGAGGAAGGCTCGTCCGCTCAGGGTTAGTCAGGACCTAAGCCGAGGCCGAAAGGCGTAGGCGATGGACAACAGGTTGATATTCCTGTACCACCTCCTCACCATTTGAGCAATGGGGGGACGCAGAAGGATAGGGTAAGCGCGGTATTGGATATCCGCGTCCAAGCAGTTAGGCTGGGAAATAGGCAAATCCGTTTCCCATAAGGCTGAGCTGTGATGGCGAGCGAAATATAGTAGCGAAGTTCCTGATTCCACACTGCCAAGAAAAGCTTCTAGCGAGATAAAAGGTGCCTGTACCGCAAACCGACACAGGTAGGCGAGGAGAGAATCCTAAGGTGATCGAGAGAACTCTCGTTAAGGAACTCGGCAAAATGACCCCGTAACTTCGGGAGAAGGGGTGCTTTCTTAACGGAAAGCCGCAGTGAATAGGCCCAAGCGACTGTTTAGCAAAAACACAGGTCTCTGCGAAGCCGTAAGGCGAAGTATAGGGGCTGACGCCTGCCCGGTGCTGGAAGGTTAAGAAGAGGGGTTAGCGTAAGCGAAGCTCTGAACTGAAGCCCCAGTAAACGGCGGCCGTAACTATAACGGTCCTAAGGTAGCGAAATTCCTTGTCGGGTAAGTTCCGACCCGCACGAAAGGTGTAACGATTTGGGCACTGTCTCAACCAGAGACTCGGTGAAATTATAGTACCTGTGAAGATGCAGGTTACCCGCGACAGGACGGAAAGACCCCGTGGAGCTTTACTGCAGCCTGATATTGAATTTTGGTACAGCTTGTACAGGATAGGTAGGAGCCTTGGAAACCGGAGCGCCAGCTTCGGTGGAGGCGTCGGTGGGATACTACCCTGGCTGTATTGACCTTCTAACCTACCGCCCTTATCGGGCGGGGAGACAGTGTCAGGTGGGCAGTTTGACTGGGGCGGTCGCCTCCTAAAGTGTAACGGAGGCGCCCAAAGGTTCCCTCAGAATGGTTGGAAATCATTCGTAGAGTGCAAAGGCATAAGGGAGCTTGACTGCGAGACCTACAAGTCGAGCAGGGACGAAAGTCGGGCTTAGTGATCCGGTGGTTCCGCATGGAAGGGCCATCGCTCAACGGATAAAAGCTACCCCGGGGATAACAGGCTTATCTCCCCCAAGAGTCCACATCGACGGGGAGGTTTGGCACCTCGATGTCGGCTCATCGCATCCTGGGGCTGTAGTCGGTCCCAAGGGTTGGGCTGTTCGCCCATTAAAGCGGTACGCGAGCTGGGTTCAGAACGTCGTGAGACAGTTCGGTCCCTATCCGTCGCGGGCGCAGGAAATTTGAGAGGAGCTGTCCTTAGTACGAGAGGACCGGGATGGACGCACCGCTGGTGTACCAGTTGTTCTGCCAAGGGCATCGCTGGGTAGCTATGTGCGGACGGGATAAGTGCTGAAAGCATCTAAGCATGAAGCCCCCCTCAAGATGAGATTTCCCATTCCGCAAGCTAGTAAGATCCCTGAAAGATGATCAGGTTGATAGGTTCGAGGTGGAAGCATGGTGACATGTGGAGCTGACGAATACTAATAGATCGAGGACTTAACCATATAATATGAAGCAATGTTATCTAGTTTTGAAGGAATATGCCTTCATAGTTTGGTGATGATGGCAGAGAGGTCACACCCGTTCCCATACCGAACACGGAAGTTAAGCTCTCTAGCGCCGATGGTAGTCGGGGGTTTCCCCCTGTGAGAGTAGGACGCCGCCAAGCAATTGCACGTTAGTGTAATTATGGAGGATTAGCTCAGCTGGGAGAGCATCTGCCTTACAAGCAGAGGGTCGGCGGTTCGAGCCCGTCATCCTCCACCATCTTGCCGGTGTAGCTCAATTGGTAGAGCAACTGACTTGTAATCAGTAGGTTGGGGGTTCAAGTCCTCTTGCCGGCACCACTTTTATATGATATAATATTCAAGTCTCTTGTAGAAGAGCCATTAGCTCAGTTGGTAGAGCATCTGACTTTTAATCAGAGGGTCGAAGGTTCGAATCCTTCATGGCTCACCATTTACAATTTAATGCGGGTGTAGTTTAGTGGTAAAACCTCAGCCTTCCAAGCTGATGTCGTGGGTTCGATTCCCATCACCCGCTCCATTTCTATATCGTCATGGGCCTATAGCTCAGCTGGTTAGAGCGCACGCCTGATAAGCGTGAGGTCGATGGTTCGAGTCCATTTAGGCCCACCATCCATTTTGGGGCCTTAGCTCAGCTGGGAGAGCGCCTGCCTTGCACGCAGGAGGTCAGCGGTTCGATCCCGCTAGGCTCCACCAAAAAGC
>NZ_JBHTWX010000215.1:0-3685 GCF_042792155.1 Kitasatospora sp. NPDC056651
ACGCTGGGCGGGCATCCCCCAGCCGAGCGTCTACGTGATCTACTCACCGTCTGAAACCAAGCGGTGTTGCGACGACCCCTTGAACCCAAGCTCGGCAGGGGGCCTTCGCGGCTACCGGCCGGAGCGCGCCGCCGGCGCTCGGACCAGGGCCGCCCCGCCGTCCTACAGCTCCTCCACCACCTCGACGCCGGGGCACTCGCGCGCCAGGTCGGCGAGGAAGCGCTCCCCGTCGATCACCGCCTCCGGCGGGTGGACCCCAGCCGACCGCACCGTCCCGTCCAGCAGCTGGGCGAGCCCCAGGCCCGCCGGGACGCCGGTGGCCTCCGGCATGTCCGCCAGCAGCCGGTCCGCCCCGGCCAGGTGGGCGAGGACGGTGGCCGGGCGCCCGTCCCGCGTACCGGTGGCGGCGGCGAAGAACGGCGGGAGGGTGCCCGGGCCGCGCAGCCGGGGGCGCGGGCGGCGGCGCGCAGGGTGCGGCGCACGGTGGGCCGGTCGAGGTCGGCGGCGGCGCTCTCGTTGGTCAGCCGACCGGAGTCGATGTCCTCGCGCAGCACGTCCAGGTAGGCGGCGGTGCCGGTCGTGAGGACCATCAGGCTGGCCGCGTCACCGCCGGGCCGCAGGCTGCGGTGCAGGGTGACCGGCTCCGGGTGGCCGACGGTGTAGGCGGTGCCGTGGCGGCCGCCGGGCAGGTCGAGGGTGACCGGGCGCAGCGGGCGCCGCCGGACGAGCCGGCCGCCCTCCACCGTCGCGACCGTGCCGCTGATCTGCTGCATCCAGTGCACGGCGGCCGCCGACACCGCGCCGTCCGGGTCGCGCAGCGAGGTGTCCGCGCCGGCCTCGGGGCCGACGTCGACCGGCCAGGCGGTGTGGACGTCGGTCAGGGTGTCGAGGCGGGCGGCGGCCCGGGCGGCGAGGAGGTTGCTGATGCCGGGGCTGGCGCCCATGCCGATCACCGCGCGGACGCCGGCGGCGCGGGCCTCGGCGCCCAGTTCCAGCATCGCGAGGGTGGGCTCCCAGTCGTCGCAGATGTCGAGGTAGTGGGTGCCGGTGCGGATCGCGGCGCGCAGCACGTCGCGGCCGTGGCGGTAGTAGGGGCCGACGGTGTTCAGCACGGCATCGGCGTCGACGAGGGCGGCGTGCAGTTCCCGGCCGTCGGTGACGTCCACCCGGGCGGCGCGCACGGGCACGGGCGAGGCGGCGGCGAGGGCGGCGGCGGCCCGGCGGGCGGCGGCGAGGTCGCGGTCGGCGATCACCACCTCGTGGGCGCCGGGCGGTACGTTGCCGGGCAGGTCGGCGACGACCCGGGCCGCGACCCGGGTGGAGACCCGGCCCATCGCGCCGGCTCCGCCGAGGGCGAGCAGTCTCATCGTGGGTCAGCCCTTCCGGTGGTCGAGTGAGGTGAGGAAGTTCCGCATGCCGTCGAGGTAGCCGGGGGTGAACAGCGAGCGCGGCGCGGCGATCGCCAGGAAGGTGCTGCGCAGCTCGGAGTCCTCGACGTCGCTGGGCACGATGTTGTGGGTCGAGTCCGCGAAGCGGAGCACGTGCAGCAGGCCCGGGGTGCCGATCAGGCGGCGGTAGCCGGCCTCGGTGTCGTCGCTGTCGACGTTGACGTCCTGGCCGCCGAGGACGAGCTGCACCGGCACCCGGAGGGCGGCGAGGTCCTCGGTGGCGTCGGAGAGGTGGTTGCGCTTGTCGAAGGCCCACCGCTGCGGAGTCAGCCCCTCGGTGTCGCCGCCGGCGGCCCGGTACTGCTCGAAGGTGTCGGAGGCGCGCAGCGCGGCCAGGTTCCGGTCGCTGCGGGCGACGGCGGCGGCGGTCTCCTCGGGTGAGGCGTGGCGCTGCCGGAGTTCGGCGAGCAGGTTGTAGCGGCCCTGCCGGAGCCAGTTGACGGCGGGGGCGACGGCGATCACGAACTTGACGTCCGGGGACTGCCGGGCGGCCTTGGGCATCACCCAGCCGGCCTGGCTGGCGCCCCAGAGCCCGATCCGGTCCGGGTCGATGCCGGGCTGGGTCCTGGCCCAGCGGACCGCCGCGAGGGTCTCGTCGGCGCGGTCCTGGATGCTCTGGTCCAGCCAGTCGCCGGGGGCGTTGTCGACGCCGGGCTTGTCCCAGGAGAGCGTCGCGTACCCGGCTTTGGCCATGGCCTCCCAGATCGGCCGGTAGAAGGTGTCGTGGGTGGCGTCCACGGGTCCGTCGCCGTGGACGAAGACCACCAGTCCGTACGGCCCGTGGCCGCCGGTCGGGCGGGCCAGCACGCCCTGGAGCGGCTGCCTGCCACCGGTGACGGTGATCCGCTCCTCCGTGATGTCGTACTCGTTCTGGTACACCACCCAGCCGCCCGCGCCGACCAGCGGCACGACCACGGACAGCAGGGACACCCAGAGCCACCGGCGTCTGCCGAACATCTTCACCCCGACCATATCGTTCACTTTCAGATCGCTCGTTTTGAAAACGAACGTATCAGATATGAACGATCCAGGCTGACGCCGCCGGCGGCCGCACCCCGTTGTCAGTACCGCGTGGCAGGCTGAGGGGCATGTGCGGCCGCTTCGTCTCCACCACCACGCCCCAGGACCTCGTCTCGCTGCTCGGCGAGCTCCGGTGGGACCCGGCCGAGGCCTTCGCGCCGAGCTGGAACGTCGCCCCGACCGACCCGGTCCCGGCCGTCCTGGAGCGCGTCGACCGGGAGACCGGCGAACTGCTGCGCCAACTGCGCCCGCTGCGCTGGGGCCTGGTCCCGTCCTGGTCCAAGGACCCGTCCGGCGGCGCCCGCATGATCAACGCCCGCTCGGAGACCGTCGACACCAAGCCCGCCTTCCGCAAGGCCTTCACCGCCCGCCGCTGCGTGATCCCCGCCGACGGCTACTTCGAGTGGCGCGAGGTCCCCGCCACCGCCGACCGCAAGAAGTACAAGCAGCCGTACTTCCTCAGCACCGGCGGCGTGATGCTGATGGCCGGCCTCTACGAGTTCTGGCGCGACCGCACCCGCCCCGAGGACGACCCGCTCGCCTGGCTCGCCACCGCCACCGTGATCACCACCGACGCCACCGACTCCGCCGGCCGCGTCCACGACCGGATGCCGCTCACCATCGCCCCCGACGACCTCGCCACCTGGCTCTCCCCCGCCCACACCGAGCCCGCCGAACTCCACCACCTGCTGCGCCGCCCCGCCGACGGCGCCCTGCGCGTGCGCGCCGTCCCCACCACCGTCAACAGCGTCCGCAACAACGGCCCCGAGCTACTGGACACCGCCCCGGACCCACTGGGCCTGGCGGACTGACACCGAACCGAGGAGAGCAGATGAACGGCACCCCCCAGAGCGTCGTCGAGGCGGCCTTCCGCCACTACCGGTCACAGGACCGGGAGGCGGCCCTGCCGCTGTACGCCGAGGACTTCAGCTTCACCAGCCCGCAGGACGACCGGATCGACAAGGAGGCGTACTTCCGGCGCTGCTTCCCCACCGCCGACCGGTTCAGCGAGCAGCGGCTGCTGCACGTCACGCCCGCCGACGGGGAACTCGTCTTCGCCTACTACGAGTACGAGTTGGCCACGGGCGGCTGGTACCGCAACCTTGAGGCGATCACGGTGCGGGACGGGCTGATCCGCGAGGTGCAGGTCTTCTTCGGCGGGCGGCAGGCGGACCCGAAGGCGCCCACGGCACCGTGAACCCACGGCCGGGTGCGGC
>NZ_JBHTWX010000216.1:0-3535 GCF_042792155.1 Kitasatospora sp. NPDC056651
CCCTGGCTTCCAGGAGCGGGCGGGGCCCACGGCCGTTTCGGCGTACGGTCCGTCAGGCCCGGTCGCAGGCCTGCGCCCGCAGCGCGCGGGCCAGGTCGTCCCGGCGCTCCAGCACCAGGCGGCGCAGCGCCGGCGCGGCCTCGGGGTGCCCCGCCAGCCAGGCGTCGGCCTCGGCCAGGGTCTGCTCGTCGGTCTGGGCGATCGGGAAGAAGCCGCCGACGATCCGCATCGAGATCTCGATGGTCCGCTCGGCCCAGACCCGCTCCAGCAACTTGAAGTACGGCGCCGCGTAGAGGGCCGTCAGGTCGCGCTGGGCGGGGATCGAGAAGCCCGCGGTGTTGGCCTCGACCAGGGCGCTCGGCAGCTCGTCCGAGTCGATCACGGCCGACCAGGCGGCGGCCTTGGCCTCCGCGGTGGGCCGGGCGGCCAGGCACTGGGTGTAGTGGTGCTTGCCGCTCGCGGTGTTGTCGGCCTCCAGCTCGGCGGCCAGCTCCTCGTCGGCGGCCTGGCCGGACGCGGCCAGGGCCAGCCACAGCGACCAGCGCAGCTCCTGGTCCACCTCCAGGCCGTCGATCCGGGCGCTGCCGGACAGCAGGCCGCGGACCAGGCCGAGGTGCTCGGCGCCGCCCGCGGTCTGGGCGAGGAAGCGGGCCCAGGCCAGCTGGTGGTCGCTGCCGGGCACGGCCTCGCGCAGTTCGCGCAGGGCGCCGTCGGCCAGCAGCCGGCCGCCCTCGCCGCGCCAGGCCGGGTCGGCGTACAGGTCGACGGCGGTCTTGGCCTGGGCGTGCAGCGACTGGAGCACGCCGATGTTGCCCTCCTGGCCGGCGAACCGCAGCACCAGGGCGACGTAGTCGCGGGCCGGCATCAGGCCGTCCCGGGTGAGGTTCCAGACGGCGGACCAGGCCAGCGCCCGGGCCAGCTCACTGCTGATGTCGCCGAGGCCGGTGCGCAGCGTCGCCAGCGACTCCTCGTCGAAGCGGATCTTGCAGTAGGTCAGGTCGTCGTCGTTGAGCAGCACCAGAGCCGGGCGGGGCAGGCCGACGGCCTCGGCGACCACGGTCCGGGCACCGGCGACGTCCAGCTCGATCCGCCCGGTCCGCACCAGGACGCCGTCCGCGTCCCGGTCGTACAGACCGACCGCGATCCGGTGCGGGCGCAGGACGTCCCCGTCCTGGAGCACGGCCAGCTCGGTGATCCGGCCCTCGGCGTCGGTGGTGACCTGCGGGGTGAGCGCGTTGACACCGGAGGTCTGCAGCCAGGCGGCGGCCCAGGTCCTGAGGTCGCGGCCGCTGGTCTCCTCCAGCACCTCCAGCAGGTCGCCCAGCTCGGTGTTGCCGAAGGCGTGGCGCTTGAAGTAGCGGCGGGCGCCCTCGAAGAACGCCTCCGAACCGACGTACGCCACCAGCTGCTTGAGGACGGAGGCGCCCTTGGCGTAGGTGATGCCGTCGAAGTTGAGCTTGGCGTCCTCCAGGTCCCGGATGTCCGCGGTGATCGGGTGGGTGGTGGGGAACTGGTCCTGCCGGTAGGCCCAGGCCTTGCGCTGGTTGGCGAAGGTGACCCAGGCGGAGGAGTAGCGGGTGCGGGCGCCGATCAGGCCGTAGGAGCCCATGAAGTCGGCGAAGGACTCCTTCAGCCACAGGTCGTCCCACCAGCGCATGGTGACCAGGTCGCCGAACCACATGTGCGCCATCTCGTGCAGGATGACGTTGGCCCGGCCCTCGTACGCGGCGTCGGTGACCTTCGAGCGGAAGACGAACTCCTCGCGGAAGGTGACGCAGCCCGGGTTCTCCATCGCGCCGATGTTGTACTCGGGGACGAAGGCCTGGTCGTACTTGCCGAAGGGGTACGGGTAGTCGAACTGCTCGTGGAAGAAGTCGAGTCCGAGCTTGGTGACGCCGAGGATCTCGTCCGCGTCGAAGTGCGGGGCCAGCGACTTGCGGCACATCGCGGAGAGCGGGATCTCCAGCGCGGTGCCGTCGGCCAGTTCGCGGCGGTAGTGGTCGCGGGCGACGTGGTACGGGCCGGCGACGACGGCGGTGAGGTAGGTGGAGATCGGCTTGGTCGGCGCGAACTCCCAGGTGCGGGCGTCGCCTTCGGCGTCGACGTTCTCGTGCGGCGCGTTGGACCACACGTCCCAGGCGGCCGGGGCGGTCACCGTGAAGGTGAACGGGGCCTTCAGGTCGGGCTGCTCGAAGTTCGCGAACACCCGGCGGGCGTCGGCCGGCTCGTAGTGGGTGTACAGGTAGGTCTCGCCGTCCACCGGGTCGACGAAGCGGTGCAGGCCCTCGCCGGTGCGGCTGTAGGCGCAGTCCGCCTCGACGGTCAGCACGTTCTCGGCGGCCAGGCCGTCGACGTGCACCCGGGCGCCGTCGTAGGCGGTGGCCGGGTCGAGGGCGCGGCCGTTGAGGGTGACCGAGCGGACGGCCGGGGCGAGCAGGTCGAGGAAGGTGTCCGCACCGGGCTGGGAGCAGCGGAAGGTGACGGTGGTGGTGGAGCGGAAGGTGCCGGCCGCCCGGTCGGGGGCCGAGGTCACGTCCAGCCGGACCTGGTAGCCGTCCACGGCCAGAATGCTGGCCCGCTGCTGCGCCTCGTCGCGGCTGAGGTTCTTGCCCGGCACGGCGGTACTCCTTTGTCCGGCTCGCACGGTGGTGCGCCTTGTGGGTGGTGCGGTCTCGGCGCGGGGGTGTGCTCCGCGCGCGGGGTCATCCTTTCACGGCCCGCTCCGTCAGTACCATTGCACAGAAGTCGCGTCCGGACCGGAATCAGCTGCGCGGGACGGGTGTTGGCGTTCGGGGGTGGAACACCTCCTGCCTCGGATCACCTCACGAAGGACGACTCCCAGTGACGACTGCCGCTGAGCGCAAGACCGCCGACTTCTGGTTCGACCCGGCCTGCCCCTGGGCGTGGATGACCTCCCGCTGGCTGATCGAGGTCCAGCAGCTGCGTCCGGTCGACGTGAACTGGCACGTGATGAGCCTGTCGGTGCTCAACGAGCACCGGGACCTCCCGGAGAACTACCGGGAGCTGCTGGACAACGCCTGGGGCGCGGTGCGGGTCTGCGTCGCCGCCGCCGAGCAGCACGGGCCGGAGGTGCTGGGCCGGCTCTACACCGAGCTGGGCCTGCGCTTCCACAACCAGGGCCTGCCGCAGAACCGGGAGACCGTCGAGGCCGCGCTGGTGGCCGCGGGCCTGCCCGTCGAGCTCGCCGACGCGGCCGGCACGGACGCGTACGACGAGGCCCTGCGGGCCTCGCACAAGGAGGGCATCACCCTGGTCGGCGAGGACGTCGGCACCCCGGTGATCGCGGTCGAGGGCGTGGACGGCGAGCGGGTCGCCTTCTTCGGCCCGGTGGTCACTCCCGCCCCGAAGGGCGAGGCCGCGGCCCGGCTGTGGGACGGCACCCTGCTGGTGGCCTCCACCCCGGGCTTCTACGAGATCAAGCGCACCCGTACGGACGGCCCGTCCTTCGAGTGAGGGGGAGCGGCGGGTAGCCGCCCCCGGAGCGCACGGCGAGGGCCCGGCACCGATTCGGTGC
>NZ_JBHTWX010000217.1:0-3511 GCF_042792155.1 Kitasatospora sp. NPDC056651
CAGGGCCTCGCCCCTGCGGCCGCCGGCCCAGCTGAGCCCCCGAACCGCACCACCGAACGACCCTCCTCTCCCTCTCCCAAGGAGTTCAGCATGTCCCGCATCAGTGCCCGCCTGGCCGCGACCGGCGCCGCCGTCGTCCTCGCCCTGACCGGTGTGAGCGGTGTGGCCGCCGCCGACACGACCACCACCCCGGCCTCCGGCCAGGCCGTGATCACCACCGATGTGAAGTTCCTGGCGGACGCCGCGCTCAACGGCATCCTGGTCATCCCGCTGCAGCCGGCCGACCCGAAGCTCGACCCCAACACCGGTCTCACCGTGACGCTCCCGGTGACCGACGGCGCCGCGAACATCCCCGGCTTCTACGGGCACGTGCAGTTCGGCGGCGGTCTGCTCTTCGTCAACCTCTCGACCGGCAAGAGCGTGACCTTCAAGCAGCTCGACTTCTCGGTCGCCAAGGGCTACTTCACCGCCGTGCCGAACGGTTCGACCACCCCGGTTCCGCTGCTGGACCCGCGCGGCGACAACGTGATCGGCCGCACCGGCACCACCCAGACCCTGAACTCCTCCAGCTTCCAGGTGGACCCGGCCGGCGCGGACTACCTGGACGGCAAGCTCGGGACCGGCTACTTCAAGGGCGGTCAGAAGATCGGTTCGCTCGCCCTGTCCTTCACCCCGGCGAGCTGACCCCCGCAGTATCCGCGCAGATCGCAGGGCCCGCGCCTCGGCGCGGGCCTGCTTCATGCGGATCATTCAACTCCGGTACGGAGTCACCGCGTTGTGGTCTCGTACACCTGGCCGACCGGATCCCGCCATGTCCGGCTGGCCGAATAGTACGCACGGAATCGTCCGTCCCCAGCGCGATCCGACTCCCTCGCGCCGCCTCCCTCGGCGGCCCGCATCTCCCGGAGGCACCGCATGAGAAGCCGCGTACCCGACCGAAGAGGTCGGGGAAGGTGGCGCCGCCGACTACCGGCCCTGGCCCTCGCCAAGGCGGTCGTGGCGGCGCTCGCTGTCATTCCGATCGGATTGGGCGCGGCGCCACAGGCACACGCCGACTCCTCGACGACCGTGGTCGGTCCGAAGGTCTGGATCCCGGCCAGCGGAACGTACGGCGACGAGGGGAGCGTGACGGTCTCCCAGACGGCCAACCTGACCAACCAGGTGCTCCAGGTCTCCTGGAGCGGCTTCACGCCGACCGTCACCCAGAGCGGCGGCCCGGTGACGACCACTCCGGTGGAGTCGACCCTCAACCTGTACGCGGTCCGGGTCTACCAGTGCCGCGGAACCGACCCGGCGGTGACGGACTGCTACGGCAGCACCCTCTACGGCGGCGACCGCTCCCTGGGCTTCGAGCAGCCGGCCCGCCCGGTGCACACCGAGACCCCGGACTGGCCCACGAACATGGTGCTGGCCCCGACCGGCCCGGACGGATCGGGCACCGCCTCCATCGAGGTGTGGAGCGCCAAGGAGAGCACCACGCTCGGCTGCGACGCCACCCACCCCTGCTCGATCGTCGTCGAGCCGAACTACGGCGGCGACCCGACGGACCTGTACAACATCCGCGGTGGCAAGGCCGACTGCGCCGACCACCGGATGGACAAGGACAGGTTCTACAACGCCGCCTCGGACGGCGTCATGAAGCCGGGCCGGATCAACTCCAAGACCAAGAACCGCACCAGCGAGCAGTGCGCCTGGCTTCACAAGACCGTGGTCCCGCTCTCCTTCGCCCCCACCCCGGACTCCTGTGCCGCGACCGCCCAGGACTTCGGCGCGGCCGGTCTGGAGATGGCCAACCGGGCGATGCAGCAGTGGCGTTCGGGCCTGTGCCTGGGCGAGAACCCGATGACCGTGGGCTACATCCCCGCCGGTGGCGAGCCGCAGGCCCGGTCGTCCTTCCTGGGCGGCAGCAGCAGCATCGACATCGCGCTGACGGCCCGGCCGGACACGTCACCGCCCGCGCGGCCGTACGTCTACGCCCCGCTGGCGACGACCGGGATCTCCGTGACCTTCGTGGTCGACGACCCGGAGACCGGCCGGCAGATCCGGGACATGAAGCTGAACGCGCGGCTGCTGGCCAAACTGCTGACCCAGTCCTACGCGTCGCCCGGTGCCGACATCCCCTCCGTGGCCGGCAACCCGATCTGCCTCTTCACCGATCCCGAGTTCCAGAAGCTGAACCCGCAGACCCCGGAGAACGGGATCACCTGGCCGAGCGGCTGCGGCGGCGCCCTGACGATCTTCCCCGGTGTCCCCGGCGGTACGACGGACTTCACCTACCTGCTGACCTCGTGGGTCGCGGCCGACCCGGACGCCGCCCGCTTCCTCGACGGTGAGCCGGACCCGTGGGGCATGCGCGTCGACAGCTTCTACCTGAAGCCCCGGTTCACCGGCTACCCGACCGACGCCTTCCAGCCCCAGGACATGTCCGGGACGAGCACGCCGCAGGACGGTGCCGACACGGCGCACTGGAAGCAGTTCGAGTGGGTGCCCTCCACCGAGGGCCTCTCCCGGGTCGCCCGCAACCAGGTCCAGAACCGCCCGAACTGCCAGCAGCCGACCTACAACGCCAACGGCGGACACGACGCCTGTGCCGCGCAGGCGGCCGGCCAGCGCATGATCCTCGCGATCATGGACAGCGCCCAGGCCAAGGCGTTCTCGCTGCCCGAGGCCACGCTGCTCAACCCGGCCGGCGCCTTCGTGGCACCGTCCACGGCCGGCTTCCAGGCCGCGGTCGGCGACATGCCGACCGACCCCGCCACCGGAGTCCAGCAACTGCCCTACGGCACGCCCGACACCGCGTTCTCCCGTGACCAGCGGGCGTACCCGCTGAGCTACGTCCAGTACGCGATGGTCCCGACCGGCGGGGTGCCCGCCGCGAAGGCGGCCGTGATCGCCCGGTTCCTCAAGACGGTGACCACCACCGGGCAGACCTACGGCATCGCGCCCGGCCAGCTGACCCAGGGCTTCCTCGCCCTGAACAACGCCCAGCGGCAGCAGGCCCAGCAGGCCGTCGAGCACGTCGAGGCCCAGGACGGCAAGCTGCCCGGCAACCAGACCGGCCCGAAGCCCGGGACCTCAGAGCCGGGCACCCCGGAGGGCGGCACCGGCGGCACCACCCCGGTCGGCGACTCCGGCACCGGCGGCACCACCAGCGCGGACGGCGGCACCGGCGGCCTCGGGTCCTCCGGCGGCCTGTCCGGCGGCGGGTCCACCGGCACCGGGTCCACCGGCACCGGATCGACCGGCACCGGTACGACCGGTGGCGCGGCGGCCCCCGGCACCGCGGCCGGCGGCAAGCCCGCCGCCACCGCCGCGCCCTCCGGCAGCGCGCTCGCCGCGGCCCCGATCGGCACCCCGGTGCCCGACCGGTCCGGCACCGCCCGGCTGCTGCTGCCCGTCGCGCTGATCGCCGGCCTGGTGCTGCTGGTCGGCGGACCGGCCGCGCTGTTCCTCGGCGGCACCCCGGCCGGGGCGAAGGTGCTGAACGGCGCCCGAACCCAGTGGTCGCGGC
>NZ_JBHTWX010000218.1:0-3162 GCF_042792155.1 Kitasatospora sp. NPDC056651
CCGCAGTGCTTGGGCGGCCAGGTGGATGGCGACGAGTGAGGAGGAGCAGGCCGTGTCGACGGTGACGGCCGGGCCCTCCAGGCCGAGGGTGTAGGAGACGCGGCCCGAGGCCACACTGCCCGCGCTGCCACTGGTGAGATAGCCCTCCAGTTCGGCCGGCATGTGGTGGAGCCTGGACGCGTAGTCGTTGTACATGACGCCGGTGAAGACGCCGGTCTGGCTGCCGCGCAGCGCGGAGGGGTCGATTCCGGCGCGTTCGAGGGCTTCCCAGGCGGTTTCCAGGAGGAGGCGCTGCTGGGGGTCGGTGGCGAGGGCCTCGCGGGGGCTCAGGCCGAAGAACTCGGGGTCGAAGTCGGCGGCGTCGTGGAGGAAGCCGCCGTGCCGGGTGTAGGAGTGTCCGGCCTTGGCGGGGTCGGGGTCGTAGAGGTCGTCGAGGTTCCAGCCGCGGTCGGTGGGGAAGTCGCCGATGGCGTCGGTGCCGTCGGCGACCAGGCGCCAGAGGTCCTCGGGTGAGGTGACTCCGCCGGGGTAGCGGCAGGCCATACCGACGATGACGACCGGGTCGTCCGTGGTCGCGACGACGGCCGGAACGGCCGCCGCCACGGCTGTCGACGTTCCGAGGAGCTGTCGGCGCAGGTGGTCGGCGAGTGCGGTGGGCGTGGGGTGGTCGAAGACGAGCGTGGCGGGCAGGCGCAGGCCGGTGGCGGCGTTCAGCCGGTTGCGGAGCTCGACCGCCATCAGCGAGTCGAAGCCCAGTGCCTTGAACTCGCGTGCCGCATCGATGGATTGAGGATCGTCGTAGCCGAGTACGCCGGCCGCGGCCTGGCGGACGAGGTCCGTCGTCCGGGCCCGCTGCTGGTCCTCGGGGAGACCGGCCAGCGTCCGGCCCAGCGACGGCTCGTCGCGCTTCGTCGGCCGTGCGGGGGTGCAGACGAAACCGCGGAGCACGGCCGGCAGGTGCTGCTCGGCCCGGGCCCGGAGCGCGGCCGTGTCCAGCCGGGCCGGTACCAGCGAGGGGTGTTCCGTGCCGAGTGCCGCGTCGAAGAGGGCGAGCCCCTCCTGGGCGCTGAACGGTGCGATGCCCAGCCGTTCCAGACGGGCGAGGTCCACCGCGTCCAGAGCGCTCGCCATGCTGTAGGCCACGTCCCAGAGGCCCCAGGCGAGGGAGGTGGCGGGGAGTCCTTGGGTGTGGCGGTGGTGGGCGAGGGCGTCGAGGTAGGTGTTGGCGGCGGCGTAGTTGGCTTGGCCGGGGTTGCCGATGGTGCCGGCGATGGAGGAGTAGAGGACGAAGGCGCGGAGGTCGTGGTTGCGGGTTGCGCGGTGGAGGTTTCGGGCGGTGTCGGCTTTGGCGTGGAGGACGGTTGCGAGGCGTTGTGGGGTGAGGCTGTCGAGGGTGGTGTCGTCGGTGGTGCCGGCGGTGTGGATGACGGCGGTGAGGGGGTGTTGGTGGGGGATGGTGGCGAGGAGGTCGGTGAGGGCGTCGGGGTCGGCGATGTCGCAGGCGGTGATGGTGGTGTCGGCGCCCAGGGCCGTCAGTTCGGTGTGGAGTTCGGTGGCGCCGTCGGCGTTGGGGCCGCTTCGGCTGACGAGGAGGAGGTGGCGGGCGCCGTGTTGGGTGACGAGGTGGCGGGCGAGGAGGGTGGCGAGGGTGCCGGTGCCGCCGGTGATGAGGATGGTGCCGTCGGGGTCGAGGTGGGGTGTGTGGGTGGCGGTGGTGGTGTGGGCTCGTTTGAGGCGGGGGGCGAGGAAGGTGTTGTGGCGGAGGGCGAGTTGGGGTTCGCCGGTGGCGAGTGCGGTGGTGAGGAGGTCGGGGGAGAGGGAGGTGGTGTCGGTGTCGGTGTCGGTGTCGAGGAGGACGAAGCGGTCCGGGTGTTCGGACTGCGCGGTGCGCACCAGACCCCACACCGACGCGGCGACGACGTCGATGCCGTCGACGGCGTCGTCCGCGACCGCGCCCCTGGTGATCACGACCAGGGGGGAATCCGGCGCGTCCGCGGCGAGGTGACCCTGGACGGCGGCGAGGGCCCGGCCCAGCCTGTCGCGCAGTTCCTCCGGACCGCCCGTGCCGGTGGTGGGCTCCACCTGGTGGACCACTGCCCCGTGGTCGGCGTTCCGGTCCGGGGGTGTGGGAACCGGCGACCAGTCCAGTCGGAACAGGGA
This sequence comes from Kitasatospora sp. NPDC056651, assembly GCF_042792155.1. NCBI lineage: Bacteria > Bacillati > Actinomycetota > Actinomycetes > Kitasatosporales > Streptomycetaceae > Kitasatospora > Kitasatospora sp. NPDC056651. The sequence goes on from NZ_JBHTWX010000218.1 coordinate 2,161, forward strand.
GTCGTGCATCCCGGATCCTGCCGTGAGACGCCGGGGGTCCACGGCGCGAACCGTCAGGGACGAAGCGGAGAGCACCGGCCTGCCGGAGTCGTCGGTCACCGTCAGCGCCACGCCGTCCTCTCCGGTCGGCGTGAGCCGGGCCCGCAGCGATGTCGCGCCGGCGCGGTGCAGAACGACGTCGGACCAGGCGAACGGCAGCCGTACCGGCCGCGTTCCGCCGCCCTGTTCCGGGCCGTCCAGGCCGTCCAGGACGATCGGGTGGAGCACGGAGTCGAGCAGCGCGGGATGCAGCGCGAACCCGCTGCCGCCCGCCTCCTCGTCGAACCGCAGCTCGGCGAAGGTCTCCTCGCCGAGCCGCCAGGCGGCCCGCAGCCCCTGGAAGGCGGGCCCGTAGTCGTAACCGTGGTCGGCGAGCAGCCCGTACGCCCCGTCGAGACCGAGGGGGACGGCGCCCGCGGGTGGCCACGCAACCGTGGCGTCCTCGGGCACGGTGTCCGGGACCGCGGGTACGAGGGTGCCGGTGGCGTGCCGCGTCCACTCGGAGCGGCCCGCCTGCCGGGAGTGCATCCGGACCGGTCGCGCCCCTGAGGCGTCTTCGGCGCGGACGACCAGCTGGATGTCCACCTCGATGCCGTCCGGCAGTACCAGCGGGTTCTCCAGCGTCAGTTCCCTTACCACGGGTACGTCGAGACGTGCGCCCGCGAGCAGCATGAGCTCCAGCACGGCCGTACCGGGCAGGAGCGGCGTGCCGAACACGGCGTGGTCCGCGAGCCACGGCTGTGTCGCCGACGACAGCCGGCCGGTGAACACGTGTCCCTCGTCGTCGGCCAGTTCCACGGTGGCGCCGAGCAGCGGGTGGTCCGCCGTGAGCATCCCCACCGCACCCAGGTTCGTGGAGGTCACCGGTGTGTCGATCCAGTGGCGTTGGCGTTGGAAGGGGTAGGTGGGGAGGGGGGTGTGGGTGGTGGTGGTGTGGTGGGTGTGCCAGTTGATGGGGGTGCC
>NZ_JBHTWX010000219.1:0-3138 GCF_042792155.1 Kitasatospora sp. NPDC056651
CGCGTTCACCGCCCACGAGAACGTCGGCCAGGCGCTCGCGGTGGTCCGCGAGGACCAGCCCGGCGACAAGCGGCTGGTGGTGTACGCCACCGGCAAGGCCACGGCCGGCGAACTGCGTGCCTTCGTCGCGGACCGGCTGGCCGGCTACATGCTCCCCGCCGCCGTGGTCGTCCTGGACGGTCTCCCGGTGACCGCCAACGGCAAGGTCGACCGCAAGGCCCTGCCCGCGCCCGAGTACGCCGGGGCGGTCGAGGGCCGGGCCCCGCGCACCGAGCGGGAGCGAACCCTGTGCACCCTGTTCGCCGAGGTGCTGGGCGTGTCGGCGGTCAGCATCGACGACCGGTTCTTCGACCTCGGCGGGCACTCCCTGCTCGCCACCCGGCTGGTCAGCCGCATCCGCGCCGCCCTCGGCGCCGAGCTGCCGATCCGTACCCTCTTCGAGCACCCGACGGTCGCCGCCCTCGCCGCGGTGCTGCCCGGCGGCGAGCAGGCGCCCCCGCCGAGGAAGGCCCGCCCGGCCCTGCGGCCGATGCGCCGCCCGGGCGGCGGCCAGGACTGACCGGCGGCGGAACGCGGGCCGTCCGACGGAGGACGGCCCGCCCCGGCCCCGGCCCCGCCCCGGCCCGGCCCACCACCACAGCACCCGTCACCGCAGCAGCCACCACCACAGCAGCAGCACGTCGCCAGTCGGAGGCAGACCTTGATCCCGTTGTCGTTCGCCCAGCAGCGGCTCTGGTTCATCGAGCAGTTCGAGGGCCCGAGCGCCCTCTACAACACTCCGTTCGCCCTCCGGCTGACCGGCGAGCTCGACCCCGCCGCCCTCGACGGCGCGCTGGGGGACGTGGTGGACCGGCACGAGGTGCTGCGCACCGTCTTCCCCACCACCGACGGCCGGCCCCACCAGCACATCCTCACCGAGGGGCGCCCGGAGCTGCGCCGCGTCCCGGTGGCCGGCGAGGCCGAGCTGCGCGAGCGGCTGCGCGTGGACGCCGGACAGGTCTTCGACCTGGCCTCCGACCGCCCGCTCCGGGCCTGGCTGTACGCCCTTCCCGGACCGGGCGAGCACGTCCTGCTGCTGCTGACGCACCACATCGCCGGCGACGGCTGGTCCGTCGCCCCGCTCTTCCGCGACCTCGCCGAGGCCTACCGGGCCCGGCTGGCCGGCACCGGGCCACGCTGGGAGCCGCTGCCGGTGCAGTACGCCGACTACACCCTCTGGCAGCGCGAGCTGCTCGGCGAGGAGGACGACCCGGAAAGCCTCATATCCGAGCAACTCACCTACTGGAAGAAGGAGTTGTCCGGCCTCCCGGAGGAGCTGGAGCTGCCCTGCGACCGCCCCCGGCCGGCCGTGCCGAGCCGGCGCGGCGGCGCCGTCGAGTTCGAGCTGGACGCCGGACTGCACGGCGCGCTCACCGAGCTGGCCGCCGAACGGAACGCCAGCCTGTTCATGGCCCTGCAAGCCGCCGTCGCCACCCTCTACACCCGCCTCGGCGCCGGAACCGACCTGCCACTCGGCACCCCCGTCGCCGGCCGCACCGACGAAGCCCTCGACGACCTGGTCGGCTTCTTCGTCAACACCCTCGTCCTGCGCACCGACACCAGCGGCGACCCGAGCTTCCACCAGCTCCTCGACCGAGTCCGCCGCACCGACCTCGACGCCTACGACCACCAGGACATCCCCTTCGAACGCCTGGTCGAGCACCTCAACCCCACCCGCACCCCCGCCCGCCACCCCCTCTTCCAGACCGTCGTCACCCTGAACGCCCAGCGGCCCGGCGACCTCCGGTTCGACGCCGCCACCGCCGACCCGGTCGAAGTCGGCGAGCCCCAGGCCCAGTTCGACCTCAACTTCAACTTCGTCGAGCGCCTCACCGCCGACGGCGGCTGCCTGGGCGTACGCGCCGCCGTCGACTACGCGGCCGACCTCTTCGACCACGCCACCGCCGTCTCCCTCGCCGAACGGCTGCTGCGCGTCCTGCGCGCCGCCGTGGCCGACCCGGCGGCACCGATCGGCGACATCGACATCCTCGACCCGGCCGAGCGCGAGCAACTGCTCACCGGCTGGAACGGGCCGACGGCGGACGTCACCGAACTGAGCCTGCCCCGGCTGTTCGAGGCCCAGGCCGCCGCCACCCCCGGGGCCCCCGCCGTGGTCTCCGACTCCGAGCGGCTGGACTACGCCGAGCTCAACGACCGCGCCAACCGGCTCGCCGCCCTGCTGCTGGCACGCGGCCTGACCACCGAGCAGCCGGTCGCGGTGTTGATGGAGCGCTCCGCCGCCCTGCTCACCGCCGTCCTCGCGATCGCCAAGGCGGGCGGCACCTACGTCCCACTGGACGACCGCTACCCGCTGGAGCGGCTCCGGCACATCCTCGCCGACACCCGCACCGGCCTGCTGCTGACCGACCCGGCCCACCGGGACCACCCGGTGCTCGCCGTCGGGAACCGGACCTCCGAGGACTTCGCCACCGTCGAGGTCACCGGGGCGCTGCTCGCCGGGGCCCCCGCGGCGGGCGACCCGTCGGTACCGGTGCTGCCCGGCCAGCTGGTCTACGTGATGTACACCTCCGGCTCGACCGGGGTGCCCAAGGGCGTCGCCGTCACCCACCGCAACGTGGTCGACCTGCTGGGCAACCCGCAGTTCCGGGCCGGCCACCACGAGCGGGTGCTGCTGCACTCGCCGACCGCCTTCGACGCCTCCACCACCGAGATCTGGGCGCCACTGGTCACCGGCGGGGCGATCGTCCTGGCCGAGCCGGGCGAGCTGGACGTCCGACGCCTCGCCCGGACCATCACCGACCACCGGGTGACGCTCGTCCAGGCGCCGTCCGGGCTGCTGCGGCTGATGGCCGACGAGGACCCGGACGTCTTCCGGCACGTGCGGCAGGTGTGGACCGGCGGCGACGTCGTCCCGCCGGAGTCCGTGCGCCGGGTGCTCCGGGCCTGCCCGGACACCTCGGTGGTCGCGGTGTACGCGCCCACCGAGACCACCGCCATCAAGACCACCTTCACGATGAGCGCGGCCGAGCCCGTCCCGGCCGTAGTGCCGATCGGGCGCCCGCTGGCCAACACCCGGCTGTACGTGCTGGACGCCGGGCTGCGCCCGGTGCCGGCCGGGGTCGCGGGCGAGCTGTACAT
>NZ_JBHTWX010000220.1:0-3038 GCF_042792155.1 Kitasatospora sp. NPDC056651
GCTTGAGGCACCCCGGGAAGCCTCGCGGGGCGCTTCCCGGGGTGCCTCGCGAGGTGCCTCGCGGGAGGCCGTTTCGAACGCCCGTCAGACGGAACGCAGTTCGGCGTAACGGCGGAGGAACAGCGCCTCGGTGAGCGCCATCTGCTCCAGCTCCCGCGGGTCGACGCTCTCGTTGACCGCGTGGATCTGGGTGGTGGGCTCCTCCACCCCGATCAGCACGATCTCGGCCTGCGGGTAGAGCGAGCGCAGGGTGTTGCAGAGCGGGATCGAGCCGCCCTCGCCGGAGGCGACCATCTCCGTGCCGAAGGCCTCGGCCATCGCCGCGCCCATGGCCTCGTACGCGGGGCCGCTGGTGTCGGCGCGGAACGGCGAGCCGTTGCCCTGGCGCTCGACGGTGAGCCGGGCACCGAGCGGGACCCGCGCCTCCAGGTGGGCCACCAGAGCGTCCTGGGCGTCGTCCGCGTCCGTGCCCGGCGGGACGCGCAGGCTGATCAGGGCCTTGGCGGTGGCCTGGACGGACGAGGTGGCGCCGATCACCGGCGGGGCGTCGATGCCGAGGACGGTGACGGACGGGCGGGCCCAGAGACGGTCCGCGATGGTGCCGGTGCCGGTCAGGGCGACTCCGTCGAGCACCTTGGCGTCGGAGCGGAACTGCTCCTCCGGGTACTGCACCCCGGTCCAGGTCTGGTCGGTGGTCAGGCCGGCCACCGCGACGTCGCCGTGCTCGTCGTGCAGCGAGGCCAGCACCCGGACCAGGCACTGGAGCGCGTCCGGGGCGGCGCCGCCGAAGGCGCCGGAGTGCAGGTTGCCGGCCAGCGTGGTGATCGTGGCCTCGACCACCGTCATGCCGCGCAGGGAGGCGGTCACGGTCGGCAGGCCCAGGGCGAAGTTGCCGGTGTCGCCGATGACGATGGCGTCCGCGGCGAGCAGCTCGGGGTGGGCCTCGGCGTAACGCTCCAGACCGCCGGTGCCCTGCTCCTCGGAGCCCTCCACGATGATCTTCAGGCCGACCGGGTAGGCGTCGCCGTGGACCTGACGCAGCGCCCGCAGGGCGGTCAGGTGCATCAGGATGTTGCCCTTGCAGTCGGCGGCGCCGCGCCCGTACCAGCGGCCGTCGCGCTCGGTCAGCTCGAAGGCGGGGCTGATCCAGGCGGCCTCGTCCAGCGGGGGCTGGACGTCGTAGTGGGAGTAGAGCAGTACGGTCGGCGCGCCCTCGGGACCGGGCAGCTCGCCGTAGACGGACTGGGTGCCGTCCGGGGTGTCCAGCAGCCGGATGCCGGTCAGCCCCTCGGCGGCGAACGCGTCGGCGACCCAGCGCGCGGCCTTCTCGCACTCCTCGACCGGGAACTGGCGCGGGTCGGCGACCGACCGGAAGGCGACCAGCTCGGCGAGGTCGGTGCGGGTACGGTCCATCAGGGACCGGACGGCGTCGGCCAGGGGCTGTGACATCGGGGCTCCGAGGGGGCGGTCCGCCCGGGGGGTGGTGCGGGCGGAGGAGGTGGTTGGGGTAGTGCCGATCATAGGCGGAGTGGAACGGGGGGTTCCGAGGGTGTGGGGCGGGGCGGGCGTGCCGGTGTGCCGGTGGGTGCTGGTGGGTGCTGGTGGGGACGAGTCCGGGGCTGAGGTGCCGGGGCGGTGCGCTCGACGGGTGCGGGCGGGCGCATAGGATTGCTCGACGTGACTGACTCCGGAAGCTCCGATTCCCGCAGCCCGCTCGACAGCCCGATCGAGGGCGGTCCGATCGAAGGCAGTCCGACCGACGTCCGTCCGACCGACGGCGCTCCGACCGAGGCGGGTCAGGCCGATGCGGCTCCGACCGGTGACGCGGTCTCGCCGCCGGACGGCATCTGGGACGTCGTGGTGGTCGGCGCCGGACCAGCGGGCTCCTCGGCCGCGTACGCCGCGGCGGCCCGGGGCCGCCGGGTGCTGCTGCTCGACAAGGTCGAACACCCCCGGTACAAGACCTGCGGAGGCGGCATCATCGGCCCCTCCCGGGACAGCCTGCCGCCGGACTTCCGGCTGCCGTTGCAGGACCGGGTGCACGCCGTCACCTTCGCGTACGACGGGAAGTACACCCGGACGCGGCGGTCCAAGCAGATGCTGTTCGGCCTGGTCAACCGGGATGAGTTCGACCTGCGTCTGGTGCAGGCCGCCAAGCAGGCCGGGGCGGTGCTGGTCACCGGAGTGACCGTCACCGGCGTCGAGCAGCGCGGTGGCGGGCACCGGACGGCCCTGGTGACGGCGGCCGACGGGCGGACCTTCGAGGCGCGCGCGGTGGTCGGCGCGGACGGCAGTGCGAGCCGGATCGGCCGGCACGTCGGTGTCACCTTCGACCAGATCGACCTCGGTCTGGAGGCGGAGATTCCGGTGCCGGCGCAGGTCGCCGCCGACTGGGCGGGCCGGGTCCACCTCGACTGGGGCCCGCTGCCCGGCAGTTACGGCTGGGTGTTCCCGAAGACCGAGACCAGCAGCCTGACCGTCGGCGTCATCTCGGCACGCGGCGACGGCGAGCGGACCAAGCAGTACCTCGCCGAGTACATCCGCCGGCTGGGCCTGTCCGGGTTCACCCCCCGGGTGGAGTCCGGGCACCTGACCCGCTGCCGGGCCGAGGACTCGCCGCTCTCCCGCGGCCGGGTGCTGGTCGCCGGTGACGCGGCCGGACTGCTGGAGCCGTGGACCCGCGAGGGCATCTCGTACGCGCTGCGTTCGGGCCGGCTGGCCGGTGAGTGGGCGGTGCAGGTCGCCGAGGCCGGTGACGCGGCGGCGGTGCGGCGCGAGGCGCTGAACTACGCCTTCGCGGTCAAGGCCGGGCTCGGCGTGGAAATGCGTGCGGGCAAGCAGCTGTTGGGTGCCTTCGAGCGGCGGCCGTACCTGTTCCACGCGGCGGTCTGCCTGGTGCCGGCGGCCTGGCGGGCCTTCGCCCGGACCACCCAGGGGCGTACCACCTTCGCCCAGGTGCTGCGGCAGTACCGGGCGGCGCGGCGGCTGACGGCGATGGCCTCGCGGTAGGGTCGTCGTCACGACGCGGGGCCGGCGTC
>NZ_JBHTWX010000221.1:0-2986 GCF_042792155.1 Kitasatospora sp. NPDC056651
CTGCTCGGCGCCGAGGACGCCCCGGAGTCGCTGGTGCTGCCGCCGGGCCCGCTGCGGGACGCCCAGCGCCGCACCGCCGCCGTCCGGCTGGGGCTGGTCCTGTGCGGGGGCCGGGGCGGGGCCCGGGCGGGGGTCGGGGCCCAGGCGGCGGCGCCAGAGGACGGCGGCGAGGGCGAGAGCGGCGAGGGCGGCGCCGGCCAGGGGCAGGTGGCGGGGGCCGGCGGTGGCGGTGACGGCGCCGCCCAGGGCGGTGCCCAGGGTGATGCCGAGGTTGGAGAAGGAGATGAAGAGGCTGTTGCCGAACTCGGGGGCGTCGGTGGCGTCGCGGGCGAGGTGGGTCTGGGCGACGGCCAGGCCGCCGGAGTGGACGGCGCCCCACAGCAGGACGGCGGCGAGCATCGGGGCGCGGTAGGGGCCGGCGGCGTCGAGCAGGAGGTAGAGGGCGAGGTAGAGGAGGGGGTAGACGGTGACGGTGCGCAGGGGCGCGCGGTCCAGCAGGCGGCCGAAGAGCGTGTTGCCGACGGTCATGACGATGCCGAAGGCCATCAGGGCGGGGCCGGTGAGGGAGGCGCTGAGGCCGGTGACGCCCTGCAGGTATTCGGCGATGTAGCCGTAGCCGCTGAACATCGCGGCGAACAGCAGGGTGACGGCGGCGATGGACAGCCACAGCCGGCCCCGGCGCAGGATGCCCAGCTGTCCGGCGTAGGTGGGTCTGCGGGTTTCGGGCAGGTCGGGGAAGAAGGCGAGGACGCCGGCGCAGGCGAGGAGGTTGACGGCGGCGGCGCACCAGAACGCGGCCGGTGGTGAGAGGCGGTCGGCGAGGAAGGTGGTGAGGGGGACGCCGAACGCGAAGCCGGCGCTGACGCCGGCGAAGACGGTGGTGGCGGCGCGGGCGGCTTTGCCGGGGGCGGCCAGGCGGGTGGCGGCGGTGAGGGCGAGGGCGAAGAAGACGGGGTGGAACAGGGCGGGGATGATCCGCCAGGCGAGGACGAGGGGGTAGGAGTCGGCGAGCGCGTAGACGGCGTTGGCGGCGGCGAAGACGGCCAGCGCGGTGGCCAGGACACTCTTGCGGCGCCACCGGGAGGCGAGCAGGACGCCGGCGGGTCCGGTGGCGGCGACGGTGAGGGCGAAGGCGCCCACCAGGGTGCCGGCGGTGGCGGGGGTGGTGTGCAGGCGTTCGGCCAGGGCGGGCAGGACGCCGACGACGCCCATCTCGGTGGTGATGATGCCGAACACGCCCAGGGCCAGGACCGGTACGGCCAGGGCGGCGGGGGCGGCAGCGGTGCGGGGCACGGACAACCCTCCACTACGGATTCATTAATCTAGATAGTTGGATGCATCGGGTGAGAAAAAATGGGGGCGCCTGCCGGGCGCCCCGCGGGGGTGACGGGTCAGAGTTCGTCGCGCACGTACGCGGCGAAGGCAGCGATGGTCTCCTCGTCGCGCCGGTAGAAGGTCCACTTGCCGACGCGTTCGGACACCAGCAGTCCCGCGTCGCGCAGGATCTGCAGGTAGCCGGAGACCACCGACTGGGCCAGTCCGGAGCGTTCGCGGATGTCGGTGACGCACACGCCGATGTGGAAGCCGACGCCGCGCTCGCGGTAGTACGCCTCGTCGAAGTAGCGTTCGGGCGTCTTGAGCCAGCGCAGGAAGTCCGCGCGTGCCGGGTTGGCGAGCGCCTTGTGCACGGCCAGCGGGTCCAGGTCCACCGCGTGCTCCTTCCGCCGTCCGGCCCCTCGGGGACGTATCCAATATTCTGGATATGTCACGGGGTGTCAAGGCGGGACCGGCCGGCACCGGCGCGGGCCCCGGGACGGGACGCACCGGCACGGCGGGACGGACGGGCCGCGCGGGACGGACCGCGCGAGACGGGCGGGCCTTGCGGGACGGACCGTGCGGGACGGGCGGGCCCCGCGGGACGGGCGGGCCCCGCGGGACGGGCCCGCCTCACGGGACGTCCCCGGCCGGGTCGGGCGTCAGCCAGCGGGCGGCGATGCGTTCCAGCGGGGCGGTGTTCAGGTCGTGCAGCCGGTAGCGGCCCCGGCGGCGCACCCACACCAGGCCGGCCGCCTCCAGCACCGCCAGGTGCTGGCTGACCGCCTGCCGGGTCAGGCCCAGCGCGTGCCGGGTGGCCAGGCGCGCGCAGATCCCGGACAGCGACTGGCCGTCGCACTCGGCCAGTTCGTCGAGGATCAGGCGCCGGGTGGGATCCGCCAGCGCCTTCCACACACCGTCATCCGCCACCACCCCACCATAGGCAAGCGGCTGCTTGCCTATCAAATGCCCGCCCATCAGACACGGGACGGCACACAGCGGACGGCAGGCGCCGGACGGCGCCCGGCCCGTGGCGCGCGCCGGACGGCGCGCGACCCCGCGGGGCGGCGGCCCGGGTGGTGCGCCGACGCGCCGGCGGTTCACTCGCACGAGTGATTGTTACGCTACGCACATTGGCAGACACTCTGAGTATCCGGAGGGCTCGTGGGGGGCTCTCCCGGCGCAAGGAGAGCCGCCATGACCGCGACCGAACCCACCGCCTCCCAGATCCCGCAGATCGCCCGGATCCCGCAGATCACGCAGGGCCTGCAGTCCACCGGCCAGGAGCAGCACCTCGCGGCCATCGGCGGCAACCTCAACGCCGTGTGGCGGGGCTGGGTGTTCTGGAGCCCGGGCAACGGGACGTTCAACCTCCAGATCCCGTGGAACGTCATCGGGACCGACTCGACGGTCGTCATCACGGCCTCCGAGATCGACTCCAACAACAACCGGTTCGTCGGTGCCGCGCCCTTCCAGGTCTCCAGCATCGCCCCCGGCAACGGCGTCGTCACCTTCAAGATCGACATCGCGTGGGGCAGCCCGCTGCCGATGCGCACCGACATCCTGGTCTTCAACTGACCCGTCCGCACCGGCCGCCGGCCCCGCCCCCGGAGTGACGCGCCGTCGCACCGCCGCCCGCCCCGCGGCGCCCGCCACCCGGCGGACGCCGCGG
>NZ_JBHTWX010000222.1:0-2970 GCF_042792155.1 Kitasatospora sp. NPDC056651
GTCGCACGGGAGCGTGCGGCCGGCCGCCGGGAAGGGTGGGTGGCGGGATCAGCCCTGCGGGTGGTGGGCCGGGATCGGCGGGAGCTCGCCGGTGGCCTCGTACTCGCTCAGCATCTCGATCCGGCGGGTGTGCCGGGGCTCGCCGCTGTACGGGGTCTTGAGGAAGACCTCGACGAACTCGGTGGCCTCCTCGACGGTGTGCATCCGGCCGCCGATGGAGATCACGTTGGCGTTGTTGTGCTGACGGCCGAGCTCGGCGGTCTGCGTGCTCCAGGCCAGCGCGGCCCGGACGCCCTTGACCTTGTTGGCGGCGATCGCCTCGCCGTTGCCCGAGCCGCCGATCACGATGCCCAGCGCCTCCGGGTCGGCGGCGGTGCGCTCGGCGGCGCGCAGGCAGAACGGCGGGTAGTCGTCCTCGGCGTCGTAGATGTGCGGCCCGCAGTCGACCGGCTCGTGGCCGGCCCCCTTGAGCCACTCCACGAGGTGGTTCTTCAGTTCGTATCCGGCATGGTCTGAGCCCAGGTACACGCGCATGCCCATGAGTGTGGCATGCGCGTGCGCCCGGGCCCGACAACGGGGGCGTCGGCCGGTGCGCCCGCGGGGCGGGGTCAGCGCCGGCCGAGCAGCTTCCAGGCCAGCGGCAGGGCGCCGGCGGCGAAGGCCGCCTTGAGGGCGTCGCCGACCAGGTACGGGTAGAGGCCGAGCTCGGCGGCGCGGGCGAGCGACACGTGCAGCGTCAGGGCGAGGTACGGGACGCCGACCGCGTAGATGGCCAGGCTGCCGAGGACCATGGTGGCGGCGGTGTTGACCGGGGTGCGGTCGGCGCCGCGGCGGGCCAGCGCGCCGGTCACGGCGGCGGCGAGGACGAAGCCGAGCACGTACCCGAAGGAGGGCATGGCCCAGCCCGAGGTGCCCTCGGCGAACCAGGGCAGGCCCGCCATGCCGGCCAGCAGGTAGAGCGCGAGCGAGGCGATGCCGCGGCGGGTGCCGAGCGCGGTGCCGACCAGCAGGGCGGCGAAGGTCTGGCCGGTGACCGGCACCGGCGAGCCGGGGACGTTCACCGACAGCTGGGCGGCCACGCCGGTCAGCGCGGCGCCGCCGGCCACCAGGGCCAGGTCGCGGGCCTGGGCGCCGAGGCGGGTGGAGGCGGCGGGCAGCAGGTCGGCGAGGACGGCGCGTCGCGGTATCGGGGCGGTGGCAATGGCCATGGGAGCTCCTCCAGGAGAGTCCAGGTGAGTGAACACCTGTGAACCTACGCGGTGATCCACTGGGCGAACGGGGTCGGTTTCGGACAAACCCCTGCCCTCGGGGGTTGTCGGAACCGACCGTCGATCACCGTCGGGCAGCGAGTGATCACGGTGGGTTCCGGTGAGGTCCGCATGGTGAGCCCGGAACGATCATCTTTGGCATGCACAGCGATATCGCCGGATATTGGACATCTCATACCGCTTACCGCACAGCAGTCTGGATCCATCCCTTATGGCCCCCACCCCCGCACCTCCGGCGAGCGGGACGCCCAACGGCACCCGCCCGGCCGCGAGCCCGGCGTCGGGACAGCAGCTCACCCACGGCCTGAAGCAGCGCCACCTGTCGATGATCGCCCTCGGCGGCGTGATCGGCGCCGGCCTCTTCGTCGGCTCCGGCGCCGGCATCGCGGCCGCCGGCCCGGCGATCATCCTCGCGTTCGTGCTCTCCGGCCTCCTGGTCATGCTGATCATGCGGATGCTCGGCGAGATGTCGGCCGCCCGCCCCGCCTCCGGCTCGTTCTCGGTGCACGCCGAGAACGAGATCGGCCCCTGGGCCGGAGTCACGGCCGGCTGGATGTACTGGGTGATGCTGTGCTGCGGTGTCGCCGCCGAGGCCACCGCCGCCGGGAAGATCGTCAACGGCTGGATCCCGGGCGTCTCCGTCTGGGTCTGGGTCGGCCTGTTCATGGTCTTCTTCTGCTCCAGCAACCTCACCGCGGTGAAGAACTTCGGCGAGTTCGAGTTCTGGTTCGCCGCGATCAAGATCACCGCGATCATCGCCTTCCTGGTCCTCGGCGGGCTCGGCGTCGCGGGCGTGATCGGCCCCGGCGCCCCCGGCGTCGAGAACCTCACCGGCCAGGGCGGCTTCCTGCCCAGGGGCACCGACGGACTGATCGTCGGCCTGCTCGCCTCGGTCTTCGCGTACGGCGGCATGGAGACCGTGACCATCGCCGCCGCGGAGTCCGACGATCCCAGGAAGAACGTCGCCAACGCCGTGCGCACCGCGGTGTGGCGGATCGCGATCTTCTACATCGGCTCGATGGCCCTGGTGGTCTCCCTGGTGTCCTGGAAGGACCCGAAGGTCGTCGCCGACGGCCCGTACGTCACCGTGCTGAGCCACCTCGGGGTGCCCGCCGCCGGCGTGATCATGCAGGTGGTGGTGCTGATCGCGCTGCTGTCCGCGATGAACGCCAACATCTACGGCGCCTCCCGGATGGCGTACTCGCTGGTCGGCCGCGGCCAGGGCCCCAAGGCGCTGGCCAAGGTCAGCGGCGGGGTGCCGCGCCGGGCCGTGCTGGCCTCCTGCCTGTTCGGCTTCGGCGCCGTGCTGGCCTCCAAGTTCTGGCCGGACACCGTGTTCACCTGGCTGATGAACACCACCGGCGTGGCGATCCTGGTGGTCTGGCTGTTCATCTGCGTGTCCCAGCTGCGGATGCGCCGGCGGCTGGAGCGCGAGGCGCCCGAGCTGCTCACCGTGAGGATGTGGGGCTACCCGTACCTGACCTGGGTCGCGCTGGCCGGCGTGGTCGGCATCCTCGCCCTGATGACCACCACCTCGGGCAACCGCGACCAGCTGTACGCGGCCGGCGTGCTCGTCACGGTCCTCAGCGTCGTCGGGCTGCGAAAGCAGCGCCGGGACGCCGCCGCCCCGGCCGAGCGGCAACCGCACTGACCCTCCGCACGCACGCACGGCGAGGGCCCGGCACCGAATCGGTGCCGGGCC
>NZ_JBHTWX010000223.1:0-2873 GCF_042792155.1 Kitasatospora sp. NPDC056651
CAGCGCGAAGAAACAGGAACCCACTCGAAGCCCCGCCCGGTGACCACCGGCAGGCAGGCGGGAATCTCCGTCCTTTAGGGCGGAGAGGATGTCAACAACGGGTATTCTGAGAGTTCCGATATCCGACGCTACCGTTGGTGCAGGACACCGACACTCCCGAACTCGCCGTCCGTTCGGACCGCCTCGCCTCCGACCTCGACCGCCGGATCCGGCCAGGGATCCGCACCAACCACCATCTCCAGTGTGTGGCTGGTGTGGGAACGCCAGTACCCCGCCCCGGTCCCCCGCTACACCTTCGAGCGCGTCCACCGACTGCACCTCGCCAGCCCTGACCAACAGCGGCGCGGCCACGCCGCCCGGCGCGGAACGGCCGCCGCACCAATGTGACGGAGAAGCGATCGTGGAGAAGTTCGTTCCGAAATTCCAGCGCGCGCCGTGGCCCGACGGCGCCCGCGTCCTGCACGTCTACGCCGTTCCAGACCTGCAGGCCGACCTGCCCCTGGCCCGGCTGGTCAACGAGTGCCGGGACGCGATGAGCCCCTACCCGATCAGCCCGATCGGCGACGACACGCTGCACTGCACCATCGAGATGGTCGCCGACACCCCCGCCGACAAGATCACCCCGGAGGAGCTCGACGACCTTGTCGCCGCCCTGCACACGCACCTGGCCTCCGCCGGCCCGCTGGAGGTCACGGCCGGCTCCCCGATCGCCAACCGGGCCGGGGCCTTCCTGGACCTCTCGCCCGACGAGAGGCTGGTCGACCTGCGCGAGCACGTCCGCGACGCGATCCGCGAGGTCCGCGGGCCCGGCGCGCTGCTCCACGACGGTGGCCGGCACCACATCTCGCTCGGCTACGCCTGGGACGAGGCGTCCTCCGACGCACTGCAGACGGCCCTGCGGAGGATCACGCCCAGCCACGTCCCCGTCCGCTTCAGCGCGCTCCACCTGCTCGACGTGAAGTTCCAGCAGTTCCCGCGTCCAGGTGGCAAGTTCGCCTGGGAGCTGTCCTGGGAGCCGGTCGCGACCATCCCCCTCGCCGACGACGCCCAGCCGTCACAGCCCGTTCTCTGACATCCCGTTCACCGCCCCGCCCGGTGCACGCGCGCGTCGGGCGGGACAACCCCTCCACCAGGCCCCACGCCGCAACCCGTTCCCAGGAGGAAACGCATGTCCGACAACCCCACCGTCCCAGTCCCGGACATCACTGCCGGCGGCCCGGCCGCCCCCGACTGGCCGGGTCTTCTGCGGCAGGGAACCGGACCGATCCAGGCTGAGTTTCGCCGGCTCGTCGAGCAGACCACGCACTACCACGGCTACAGCCCCGACCTCGTCTGGGGAAACCTGCAGACCCGCGCCTACGCCGAGGAGGTCCTGCGCCTCGTCGTCGACCTGCACGGCATCCCGCGGGACATCGAGGCCGGCGCCGCCGAGCGCGTCGCCCGCGCCCAGTACTTCGGCGCCGGCGGGCGCAGCTTCCACGTCCTGCTCGGTGAGCAGACGCTCCTCACCGGCATCGGTGGCCCCGAGGTCATGCGCGCCCAGCTCGAACACCTCCTGGAGGCCCTGAAGTTGCCTGGCCTCACCCTCGGCATCATCCCCGCCCGCGCCCGGCTCACCGTCTATCCCGGCGACGGATTCGGGATCTTCGACGGCGCCCGCGTCGAGGTCGAGGGCTACCGAGGGGGCGAGACGATCACCGACGACCGTGTCCAGGTCTTCCACCGGGCCTTCGACCGGCTCCACGAGTCCGCCGTGTACGGCGACGACGCCCGGGCCATCATCACCACGGCCCTGCGCACCGCCTGACCTCCGACCGCCGCTTCCACACCCGCGAAGGACACCGCCGATGTCGGCCACCTCCACCGTGCCCGTCGTCCGCACGGGCGAACGCGCCGGGCAGAACAACCGTCTCACCGAGGACCAGATCGTGGTGCTTGACCACGCCCTGGTCGTCCTGGACGGCGTCAGCACCGTCACCGACGAGCAGCCGCGCGGCGGCTGGTACGCCGGCGCCCTCGGCGAGCGGATCGCCAACCTGCTGACCCGCACCCCCCGAGCCGACCTTCGCGAGGTCCTCACCGCGGCCATCGGTGGCCTCGCCCGCGACCACCACCTGATCCCCGGGCGCTCGCCGGCCGCGACCGTCGCCGTCGCCCGCCTTGCGGACCACCAGATCGACGTCGCCGTCCTCGGCGACAGCCCGATCACGGCAATTCACCGCGACGGCACCGTTCTTCAGCTCCGGGACGACCGTCTCGCGCACCTCGTCGACGCCCAGCCCCAGGCAGCCCTCTACCGGTCCCGGCTCCGCGCCGGCCACGGCTTCGACGAGCAGCACCGCGAAATCCTGCGCGAACTGCGGGACTTCCAGAACACCCAGGTCAACCGCCCCGGCGGGTACTGGATCGCCGAAGCCGACCCCGAGGCCGGTCAGAACGCCTTCGCGGCGACCTGGCCGGCCGAAGGGCTCACCGACCTGCTCCTGGCCACTGACGGCATCACCGAGGCCGTCGACGCCTACCGCCTCCTCACCTGGCCACAGGTCGCCACCCTCTCTCGCACAGCCGGCCCGGACGCCGTCATCGACGCTGTCCGCGACTGCGAAGCCCAAGACCCGGACGCCCGTCACCATCCCCGGTACAAGCCCTCCGACGACGCCGCGCTCGCCCACTGGCTGTTCGCCGCCCCGCACCTCGGCTGCCCCTGACCCGAGGAAACACGAATCTGGGACAGCGATGAAGCCCACCATCGGGGTTCGAATGACGAATTGGGGTTCGATGACAACCAACGAGACTTAGTCGGGTAGCCGGGGGACCGGAACCTTACCCCGCGACCCCACATAGGGCGGTGACCCACGGGTAGGCCCTACACC
>NZ_JBHTWX010000224.1:0-2868 GCF_042792155.1 Kitasatospora sp. NPDC056651
GCCCGCCCGGCGCGCCTCGGCGATCGAGGTCGCTGTCGATGAACTCGAAGAGGTCCTCGTCGGCCGCCGTGTCCAGCCCGCCCGGGAAACCGGCCGAGACGTCCGGATCGCCGGTACCGCCCCTGGCGGCCAGCCTGCTCAGGAGCGCCTCCAGCCGGGCCTTCGTCCGGGAACGGCTCTCCTCGTCACCGGCCATCTCCTCGAACGCCGCCTCCAACACGTCGAGGGGCGATGGAGCGGCGCCCGGCAGCTCCTCGGCCAGTCGGTCGAGGAGATGGCCGGTGACGGCGACGGGAGTCGGATGGTCGAACACCAGGGTGGTCGACAGCCGCAGTCCGGTGGCCGCACCGAGCCGGTTGCGCAACTCGACGGCGGAGAGCGAGTCCAGGCCCATGGCGAGCAGCCCGCGCCGGGGCTCCACGGCCGACGGCGAGGCGTGCCCGAGGACGTCGGCGACCTGGCGGCGGACCAGTTCGTCGAGGAACCGCTCCCGTTCCGCGTCGTCCATGCCGAGCAACCGCTCCCGCACCCCGGCCCCGCCCTCGGCGGGCGGGACGACCGTCGGCACGGGCCCGGCCGGTGCCGGAACCAACTCCCGGTACAGTGCCGGAAGTTCGCCTGTCGCGGCACGGCTGCGCAGCGCCGCGAGGTCCAGCGCGGCCGGCACCGACAGCGCCGTGTCCCGCGCGAGTGCCGCGTCGAAGAGCTTCAGCCCCACGGCCGAGGCGATCGGCAGGATGCCGCTGCGCCCGATCCGGGCACGCTCCGCCGCGCCCAGCGACCGCGTGAGACCGCTGGTCTCCTCCCAGAGGCCCCAGGCGAGGGAGGTGGCGGGGAGTCCTTGGGTGTGGCGGTGGTGGGCGAGGGCGTCGAGGTAGGTGTTGGCGGCGGCGTAGTTGGCTTGGCCGGGGTTGCCGATGGTGCCGGCGATGGAGGAGTAGAGGACGAAGGCGCGGAGGTCGTGGTTGCGGGTTGCGTGGTGGAGGTTTCGGGCGGTGTCGGCTTTGGCGTGGAGGACGGTTGCGAGGCGTTGTGGGGTGAGGCTGTCGAGGGTGGTGTCGTCGGTGGTGCCGGCGGTGTGGATGACGGCGGTGAGGGGGTGTTGGTGGGGGATGGTGGCGAGGAGGTCGGTGAGGGCGTCGGGGTCGGCGATGTCGCAGGCGGTGATGGTGGTCTCGGCGCCGAGGGCCGTCAGTTCGGTGTGGAGTTCGGTGGCGCCGTCGGCGTTGGGGCCGCTTCGGCTGACGAGGAGGAGGTGGCGGGCGCCGTGTTGGGTGACGAGGTGGCGGGCGAGGAGGGTGGCGAGGGTGCCGGTGCCGCCGGTGATGAGGATGGTGCCGTCGGGGTCGAGGTGGGGTGTGTGGGTGGTGGCGGTGGTGTGGGCTCGTTTGAGGCGGGGGGCGAGGAAGGTGTTGTGGCGGAGGGCGAGTTGGGGTTCGCCGGTGGCGAGTGCGGTGGTGAGGAGGTCGGGGGAGAGGGAGGTGGTGTCGGTGTCGGTGTCGGTGTCGAGGAGGACGAAGCGGTCCGGGTGTTCGGACTGCGCGGTGCGCACCAGACCCCACACCGGTGAGGTGTCGAGGCCGGTCACACCGTCCCCGGGTGCCGCCGCGACCGCGTCGTGCGTGACGAACACCAGCCGCGCCCTGTCGTCCCGCTCCTCCGCGAGCCACTGCTGTACGGACCGCAGGGCCTCCTGAGCCGCCTGGTGCAGGGACGCGGGGGCGTCCCCGTCCGTCCGTGCCGCGGAGCCGAACGACACGACGACGGGGGCGGGGCCGTCGGCGGGCCGACCCGACGCGGCCGGAGCCGTCGGGACGGGAACCCATGCCACGTCGAACAGCGAGTCCTGGTGAGCGGCGGCCGACGACCGCAGCCGACTCACGTCGAAGGGCCGCAACGTCAGCGAGTCGATCGACATGACGGGCCTGCCCTCGGTGTCCATGAGAGCCAGCGCGGCCGAGTCCGCCGACACCGGCGAGATCCGGATCCGGGCGGAGACGGCACCCATCGCGTGCAGACGTACCCCGCTCCACGCGAACGGCAGCCGCAGCGTGTCACCGGACTCACCGCCGCCCCCGGCCTGGAGACCCAGGGGGTGCAGCGCGGCGTCCAGGAGCGCGGGGTGCACCGCGAACCGCGCCTCCTCCCCGCGCAGGGCCTCGGGCAGCCGCACCTCGGCGAACAACTCGTCTCCGCCGCGCCAGACGGAGGTCAGGCCGCGGAAGCCGGGGCCGTAGTCCTGGCCGTGCGCGCTCATCAGCTCGTACACCTCCTCCACCGGAACCTGCCGCGCGCCGGCCGGCGGCCAGTCGGTGGAGAGTGAGGGGGCGCCTTGCTCCTCGTGGTCCGGTCGGGCCAGCAGGCCGGACGCGTGGCGGGTCCACGGGGCGTCGGACTCGTCGGGGCCACCGGGCCGGGAGTGAACAGTCAGCTGGCGGCGCCCGTCGTCGCCGGGCTCGCCCAGGACCAGCTGTAGCTGTGTGAAGGACTGCGCGGGGACGACGAGCGGTGCCTCCAGGGTCAGTTCCTCCACGACCGTGTGCCCGGAGCGGGCCCCGACGCTCAGTGCGAGATCGACGTAGGCCGCGCCGGGAAGGACGGCCGTGCCCTGGATCGCGTGGTCCGCGAGCCACGGGTGACTGCGCAGCGACAGCCGTCCGGTGAAGAGATGCCCCTTCCCGTCCACGAGTTCGAGGTCGGCGCCGAGCAGCGGGTGCCCGGCGGTGCCGAGACCGAAGTCCGTGGCGTCACCCGTGACGTCCGGTGTGTTGAGCCAGTGGCGTTGGCGTTGGAAGGGGTAGGTGGGGAGGGGGGTGTGGGTGGTGGTGGTGTGGTGGGTGTGCCAGTTGATGGGGGTGCCGGTGGTGT
>NZ_JBHTWX010000225.1:0-2030 GCF_042792155.1 Kitasatospora sp. NPDC056651
GGGTGCCTTGGGGGCCCCCCCCCCGCCCCTCGGCGGGTGCCGTTGGTCGGCGCTCCGGTGTTGCGCCCATTACAAACAACTGGCGCCCGCCAACCCCGATGGTTTGGCGGCCTCCAGGCGTCAGTGGGAGGCCGACTGCGCGCAGGCCCATGGCGGCGCTGCCCTCGTCGGTGTACAGCCGCAGGCCGGCGGCCGGGCAGGGGCTGTCAGGCCGGGAGGCCTCGGCGGTGGGCACGCTGCGGACGGTGAGGAACTCCGGCTTGGGCGGGCGGGGTTGTCGCGCCCGCCGGGCCCGGTCGGGCCCAGGTCGATCCGGCCCTTCTCGGTGGCGCCGGGGGCGAGCCCGGGGACGGTCCGGGTGAGGTTCTTCACCTCGCCGGGCGTCTCGGGGCCGTTGAACACCAGGGTGTAGTCGTGCGGTTCGCCGTTCGGGTTGGTCACCTCGTACGCGAAACAGGTCGGCCTGACGGCGGTGATCCGCGCCCCGCCCCGGGCGAGTTTGGCCGGCTGCGGCACTCCGGGCGCGCTCGGCGGCGGGTTGCCGCACGAGGCGGGACTGCCGGAGGCCTCCGGGCCGCCGCCGGCGGCCGTGGTCGTCGCGGTGCCGCAGCCCGTGAACAGCAGGGCAGCGGTGGCGGCCGCAGCGATGTGACGGACAGTCAGCTGATGGCGGGGCGGATCGGTCGGCCTAATCGCCTGTTCACAACCCCCCCCGCGCCCCACCGCCGTCAGCCGCTTAATTTTTTTAAAAACACACCTCCCAGGGCCCCCCCCCGGGGCGGGGGGGCCCCGGCCGCCACCGGCGGGGGCCCGCCGCACCGGCGGCTCAGAAGGTCGACGGCACGTACGTGTAGCAGTAGTTGTAGCCTCCGTAGTACGAGTCGCCGTCGCGGAGGAGAGCAGCTCCGGTGTCCCTGCCGACTACGCCGTCCTTCGACAGGCCGGCGCCGTCCTGGTACCACTCCACCCAGCTCTTGGTGTTGGGCCCCCACGCGCTGTCCTCGTTGAGCGGGCGCCCCTTGCCGTGAGCGGCAACCACGTCGTTGATCAGGTGTTGCACGCACCAGACGCCGTGGGCGTTGTTGCCGTAGCCGTCCCCGATGTATCCCGCGCCCGGGGAGGCCTGTGCCGAGCCGACAGACGCCCCAACCCCCAACAGCCCCGCGACCACCAGCACGGCCGCGCGCTTGCCGATGCGGCTCAGTCCCATGACGTTTCCTCCATCGCAGTGTTCGGACAGGTGCCTTGACGGTGACGAATGGACGTCCTGGCGTCGTCGGCGCTGCCATACTCGGGACAGTCGTCCACGACCGGCAATCCGTTCGGTCTGGACCGAACGACGTGGCCGTCGCACGTCCCCGAGAAGGGACACGAGTGGTGCGATTATACTTCTCCGCCGACGATCTCCTGCGCGTCACCTTCGTTCCCGCTCCCGCTCCCGCTCCGATGGTGGAACTTGCCCTGGCGGAGGCGCAGTTGCAGAAGCCACCGCAGCCGACCGACGCGGGCGGTGGCAGAAGGTGGCCCGCTGGTCCTTCCCTGCGGCGGGGCGGCCCCTGCTGGATCTGGTGCCCCCTTCCGGCAAGGGGCCGATGTTCCTCGACCCGGTCAGCCGCGACTTCGGCTCCGGCCTCGACCTGGTCCTGCACACCCCGGCCGGCACGATCCGGACCCTGTGTGCCCCACCTCCCGCCCGCTGACGCCCTCCGCGCGGCCTGGGCAGCTCTGCTCGCCCACCAGTGGCCGCGGATCGAGGCCGCCTAAGATTTCGAACTCGCCTGGCGCACAAGGATCCTGGCCCAGGAAGGTCTCTCCCGCTCAGGTGGGCGCTCGCCGTGACGTCCCTGCCCGGGGAGCAGGACCCCGGGAGTGGTGGGCAGCGGCTCGCCGCTGTGCGGCGGGTGCGGGGCGGGGCCATCGTGGGCGTTGTCCGGCTGCCCGGAGGGCCCGGCCGGTCCGGCGGCGGCAGCGGCGGGTTCGCCGTGCGCGCCCTTGCCGTGGTCCATGAGCGCGTGCACGCGCTCATGGAC
>NZ_JBHTWX010000225.1:2040-2847 GCF_042792155.1 Kitasatospora sp. NPDC056651
GGGGGGGGCGGGCGGGGGGGCCCGGGGGGGGTGGTGACGCCGTGGGCCCCCCCCCCACCCCCCCCCCACGGCACCACCATCGCGAGCGGGATGGCGAGACCCCACTGCACCCGCCACTGTCCGTCACGGGGCTCGACGCCGACGATGTGCAGCGCCTCCGCCACCGTGTTCCGGCTCACTTTGAAACGCAGAGCCAGCTGCCGGCCCGAGACCATCGGGTCCAGACGACGGGCCCGCCGGATCTTCTCGAACACCACCTCACGTGGCAAAGCCACCCCGGCCTCCTGACATGACCGTGATCAAGGACCACGGCCTGTCGCGGCCAACCGGAGCAGTCGACGACATTGCTCCAAACGCGGCATGTCGCACCCTCAGCCAGGGTGGCTCTCAAGCTCGTTGCCCAAACCGATGGCTCTGAGCTGAGGCGACCTGGCGCGAACGGGCTCTCAACGCCGAGGAGGCCCTCAAGGCCGCCCACGCCGAGATCCTCACCCAGCGCAACCGTATCGGTGAACTCATCGGCCAGATACGCGACTTGGAAGCCGAATGGACCCAGGAAGCCGTCCAGCGGATCACCACCGAGAACACCTCGCTCAAACAGCGCGTCCGCCAACTCACCACCGACAACCGCACCCTCGACGAACGCCTCAAGGCCGCCCGATCCAACCTCCGCTTCCAGGACCGGCGCGTCGCCGACCTCGAAGCCCAGATCGCTGACCCCTCAGCGGGAGCTCAGCAGTGACATCGACAGTTCCGACCGAGCACATCTGACCAGCACCGACTCAGTCCGGGTGCCCGGCCGCCTCC
>NZ_JBHTWX010000226.1:0-2845 GCF_042792155.1 Kitasatospora sp. NPDC056651
TCGGTCCCTCGGCATGTCCCCACACCTCCACGCAGGCACAACGCGTCGCCAGTGCCATCAACCGAGCTCAGCCAGGCCCAACTGAAAGGCGGAGGTTAACGCGCTGGATCGCTGGGCACTGCGCGCAGACCGGCCACAAGTCGTACGAGCAGACTACCCGCACCATCGTCCGCGCCGAGCCCGGGGCATGGCAGTAGGATCACGCGCGCGGTCGACAACAGTACGCCTGGTCTGCACCTCTGACGGCAGCGGCGACGGCAACAACCACGGACTTCAGCGCACATCCACGGACTTCGACGGACCGTCAAACCACCATTGACCTGCGAAAAACAGGTAGAGAGACCGCGTAGCACACGTACTATGTGCCGGCGGGGGATACTCCGGTTCTCGTTCACAACACGGACCCGTGTGACGGGGTGATAGCTTCCGGCAAAAACATCGGTA
Organism: Kitasatospora sp. NPDC056651; assembly: GCF_042792155.1. Taxonomy (NCBI): domain Bacteria; kingdom Bacillati; phylum Actinomycetota; class Actinomycetes; order Kitasatosporales; family Streptomycetaceae; genus Kitasatospora; species Kitasatospora sp. NPDC056651. The sequence goes on from NZ_JBHTWX010000226.1 coordinate 445, forward strand.
TGGCTACTCGACAAATCCCCAGGGCGCCGGGCAGCTTGATCGCGTCTCACAAGGCGTGACCGAACTCCGGCTCGATCGGAACCTGGCTGCGCAAGCTGCTGATCACGCCGCCAAAGCGGCGCTCGGCGAAACTACTGGTGCTATTTCTCTGAAGAATGGAAATTTGGCAGCAATTCCCGCCCAGCTGCAGGTTGACGCATGGTTCGAGGCGACTCCTGAAGGGAGGGTATTTCCACAACCGGGGATGGTCGGGTTCGGCATCGACGGGATCGAAGTAACGCCGCACTGGACTATTCTGTCCACGTTTCCTGTCGAAGGAGTTGTCAAGTGCCCTCAAACAGCTTGGGAGTTCCCGAGTTTCAGAGGTACCTGCTCAAGGTCATGGAACCCCCTACTGCTCTGCTGGAGGCTGCTGTCGGGCGGATCGAATCGAATGGCGGAATGACCCGAGATGTGACCGAACAGATCTCCGAGATGCTCCGGCTCGGACTCGGCAGGGCCGCAGAGGTCAGGGAACTCGTGGCTGGCGTGCGGTTGCCCTGTTCAGGCCGTGCCGTGATCGGCGATTCCGTCGCCGAGCGCTACTCTCTTCCGCTCTGGCCGGATTTCGAATTCGAGATGAATTTTGACTCCTCGGGTCGACACCTGGTTCGGGCCGAGTTCTTCCGCTCATCCGGTCCGCCCCTTCCTCTCGGAATTCCCAGCCCTTGGAATTTTGTGAAGAGTGAGCTCTTCGAGGACTATGACGATGTGCGAGATATCGACGGATGGGGTCACTATGAGACCTATTCTGCGTTGAGCACGGAAAGCGGTGGGAGGTATTTCTTCAGGTTTTCCTGGGGCTTGCTGCAGGAGATCGAGGAGATGTAGGGCTGCGGAGTTGGCCGGTCGCTGACTGTGATCATGCCCGTCGAAGCAGTCCTGCGCAGCAGCTTGCCGCCCAGCTGCGCGTGTACGGGCCAGAAGGAGTCGCAGTTCACGCGTATTGGCCGTTACTCCAAGGGATTTCTCTCGCAGATCCACCTCATCCGCGACGGCTACCGGACAATGATCGACACTCGCTGAACTCGTAGTTCCTCACGGTGGTCCGGAACGGCCTGTCCGTTCCGGACCACTGGCTGATCCTGATGAAAGGAACCCATGAACCACCCTCATATCCTGTCCGAGCAAGCCATGACTGAACGCCTCCGAACTGAGGTGTACAGCGCTACGGTCGGCGATTCAGTGACCGTCCTGGAGATCCGCGTCCCCAAGACCGAGGCCTACGAGACCTGGCTGCACCACCACCGCGAGCACATCCGGACCGGGTGGTACCCCTTCGTCTCGCCGTTGTGGAGCAGTGACTTCGCCGACCGGGAGGCGTACGGCGGCCGCTGGTCCGGCGGCGGCCCGGAGAGTCTCGCCCGCGCGCTCGCCCAGGATCCGGAGGAGGTGGTCCAGGAGCTGGTCTCGGCCGCCCGGGAGTGGACCCTCTTCTTCTGGGAGGGAGTCCCCATGGCCCTCCCGTCCGACATGTTCGAGGACACCCTCGCCGCAGACCTCGCCGAGCATCCCGAAGCCGACCGGCCTACCCGCCCCGGCCGGTTCCACTCGGGCACCGGAGACGTCTCGATCTGCTTCGTCCGGGCCCGCCACGGCTACGAGGTGCCGGCACTCCTCCCCAAGGCCTTCGAGACACCGAACTGGAGCTTCTCCCCCCCACGAGGACGACGACCGCGAGCTCGTGCCCGCCTGGCACGTCGCGGTGCTGCGCAGTTGGTACGAGCGGTTCGGCGCGGAGCTCTACTACGCGGGCAGTTCGCGCCTCGAACTGCTGGTCGCCCGCCCACCGACCGACCGGCGCACCGCGGCCCGGGTGGCCATCGAGCAGTACGCCTACGCGACCGACGACATCCAGGACCTGGAGCAGGCCGGCGACGGGCAGGTCCGCTCCCACGTCTGGTCCTTCTGGTGGGACTGACCTCTCCGCCGACGGCCGACGCGCTGGCCGGCCGGCCGTGCTCCCGGCGGACGAGGCCGCCGGGCGGATCCCCGTCGGCATCAGTGTTTGGCGCTGGTCAGGATCGTGGCAGCGTCAGGCGGAAGCGGAGCGGCGAAAGTGCGCCATGCTGAGCGTCCGGACGCGATCCCGTTCGGCATCGCGTCGTTCCGGATCGCCGGCTTCATACTGTGGCCGTTCGGCCGCACCGCCGTCGAACGACCGGACGCCGGACCGGCGTCCTGCGTCGGCAACGTCATCTGGCTGATCTTCGCCGGCTGGTGGCTGGCGATCGGGCACTTGCTCACCAGCATCCCGCTGTTCCTGACGGTCATCGGCATCCCCTTCGGCTGGGCCAACCTCAAGATGATCCCGATCTCGCTGATGCCGCTCGGCCGCGAGATCGTCTCCACCGACCAGGAG
>NZ_JBHTWX010000227.1:0-2799 GCF_042792155.1 Kitasatospora sp. NPDC056651
GAGTTCTCAAGGAACGGACGCTTCCTTCGGACTGCCTTCCAGCAGGCCCTCCGGGCTTCGTTCTTTCGTGTTTCCAGCTTACCAGACGCTTTCCGTTCCGTTTACCGGAGCTTTTCGCATCTGAAATCTGGTGTTAACCGCCAAGTTGCGGCGACTCGACCAACCATAGCGGGTCGCCAGCCGGAGCGCGAATCGGGGCGCACCCGGAGTCCTCCGGACGGAGGCATGATTTGTTGCTCTCGCGAGCATATACAGCAATGGGTCCGATTCGCCAAGATGCCTGTAGAGTGCGGCGCATCGGCCGAGAGGACTAGACCACTCCGGGCTCGATGGGCCGCCGACCGGTAGGTGGGCGAGGGCGGTTCTTCGCCCGGGAATGTCAGCGGATGTCCGTAGTTGACATGATTTAGGCTTCAGTCGATCGTCGCGCCGCTCCTCGCGGCCGCTCGCTGTACTGCGCACTTGGGAGGCACAACCATGACCACTGTGACGTCGCCGCTGACCGGCAAGGTCGTCGGGCTCGCCGGCGTGCCGGACCCGGTGTTCTCGGGGGCGATGGTCGGCCCTGGGACCGCGATCGACCCGGTTCGTCGGCCGACCGAGGCGGTCGCTCCGGTGGATGGTGTCGTCGTCTCCATGCACCCGCACGCGTTCGTCGTCGTGGACGCCGAGGGCCACGGTGTGCTGACCCACCTCGGGATCGACACCGTTCAGCTGAACGGCGAGGGCTTCGAGCTGCTCGTCAACAAGGGTGACACGGTGACCCGCGGCCAGGCCGTCATCAAGTGGGACCCGGCCGCCGTCGAGGCCGCGGGCAAGTCGCCGATCTCGCCGATCGTGGCGCTGGAGGCCACCGCCGACTCGCTCGGCGACCTGCGGCAGGACGGCGAGGTCGTCTCCGGTGAGCCCCTGTTCAGCTGGAGCTGAGCTCTCGACCTTCGACACACACCCGCCCCGCAGGAAGTGACGGGGCGGCCCGGCACTCAGCGGTTCCCGGCGGGGCCGCTCCTCTCAGCGGAGACAGGTAGATGGAGAAGACACTGCGCGGCGTGGGTGTCAGCCACGGGGTCGCGATCGGCCAGGTGCGGCACATGGGGACGGCGGTGCTGGAGCCCCCGGCCACCCAGATCCCGACCGAGGACGCCCCGCGTGAGCAGGCGCGCGCCCAGGCCGCCGTGGAGGCGGTCGCCGCCGACCTGATCGCGCGCGGCAATCTGGCGGGCGGCGAGGCGCAGGCCGTGCTGGAGGCCCAGGCGCTGATGGCGCAGGACCCGGAGCTGATGGCCGACGTGTCCCGCCGGATCGCTGTCGGCAGCAGCGCCGAGCGCGGCGTCTACGACGCGTTCGCCGCCTACCGGGCGCTGCTCGCCTCCGCCGGGGAGTACCTGGCCGGGCGGGTCGCCGACCTGGACGACGTGCGCAACCGGATCGTGGCCCGGCTGCTCGGTGTGCCGATGCCGGGCGTGCCGGACAGCGACGAGCCGTACGTGCTGTTCGCGCGGGACCTGGCGCCCGCCGACACCGCGCTGCTCGACCCGACGCTGGTGCTCGGCTTCGTGACCGAGGAGGGCGGGCCGACCAGCCACAGCGCCATCCTGGCGCGGGCGATGGGCGTGCCGGCCGTCGTGGCTCTGCCGGGTGCGATCGAGGTCGCCGAGGGCACCGTCGTCGCGGTGGACGGCAGCTCCGGTGACGTGCTGCTGGAGCCGTCCGAGGAGAAGCAGACCGAACTGCGGGCGGCCGCCGCCGAGCGCAAGGCCGCGCTGGCCGCCTCCTCCGGCCCGGGGCAGACCTCGGACGGGCACCGGGTGCCGCTGCTGGCCAACGTGGGCGGCCCGGCCGACGTGCCGGCCGCGCTGGCGAACGGTGCCGAGGGCGTCGGTCTGTTCCGCACCGAGTTCCTGTTCCTGGACGACTCGGCGAAGGCGCCCGGCGAGGAGCAGCAGGTCGAGGCTTACCGCCAGGTGCTGGAGGCCTTCCCGGAGGGCCGGGTCGTGGTCCGGGTGCTCGACGCGGGCGCGGACAAGCCGCTGGACTTCCTGACGCCGGCCGACGAGCCGAACCCGGCGCTGGGCGTGCGCGGTCTGCGCACCCTGCTGGAGCACCCCGAGGTGCTGCGGACCCAGCTCCGGGCGCTGGCCACGGCGGCCGAGGGCCTGCCGGTGCACCTTGAGGTGATGGCCCCGATGGTGGCCGACCGCAAGGACGCCAAGGACTTCGCGGCCGCGTGCCGGGAGGCCGGGCTGGACGCCAAGTTCGGTGCGATGGTGGAGATCCCGTCGGCCGCGCTGCGGGCCCGGGCGATCCTCGAGGAGGTCGAGTTCCTGTCGCTGGGGACCAACGACCTCGCTCAGTACACCTTCGCGGCCGACCGTCAGGTCGGTGCGCTGGCCCGCCTCCAGGACCCGTGGCAGCCGGCCCTGCTGGACCTGGTCGCCGCGGCGGCCGACGCCGCGCGGGCGACCGGCAAGAGCTGCGGCGTCTGCGGTGAGGCGGCCTCCGACCCGCTGCTGGCCGTGGTGCTGACCGGTCTGGGCGTCACCAGCCTGTCGATGGGCGCGGCCTCGATCCCCTACGTGCGCACCGCGCTCGCCAAGTACACGCTGGCGCAGTGCCGCCGGGCAGCCGAGGCGGCCCGCGCCGCGGACAGCGCCGAGGAGGCGCGGGCCGCCGCGCAGCAGGTGCTCTCGGGCGAGTAGGGGCACGGATGCGAGAAGGGGGGGGGACCCCCGGGGGCGGGGGGGAAGCCCCCATACGGGTGGGGGGGGGGGGGAGGCCGGGCGGGCGGAGCGGGGGCGG
>NZ_JBHTWX010000228.1:0-2658 GCF_042792155.1 Kitasatospora sp. NPDC056651
TCGCCGGTGGATCCGGGGCAGCTGGCGTACGTGATCTACACCTCGGGTTCCACCGGCCGGCCGAAGGGTGTCCAGATCACCCACGGCGCGCTCGCGAATCACGTCGCTTGGGCGGTCGAGGAGTTGGCCGCCCGGGGCGTCGGCGGCGCCCCGCTGTTCTCCTCGCACGCCTTCGACCTGGTCGTCCCGAACCTCTGGGCGCCGCTGGCGAGCGGACAGCGCCTCTGGCTCTGGCCGCAGGACCGCGACCTGGCCGACCTCGGTGCCGACCTGGCCGAAGCGGGCCCGTTCAGCTTCGTCAAGCTGACCCCGGGACACCTGGAGCTGCTCACCCACCAGCTCGCCGACGACCGGCTGGCGAAGCTGGCCGAGGTGTTCGTCGTCGCAGGCGAGGCCTTCCCCAGCCGGCTCGCCGACCGGCTGGCCGCTCTGCTCGGGCCCGATCGGCTGATCAACGAGTACGGCCCCACCGAGGCGACCGTCGGCACCACCGTGCACCCGGCCGACCACCCCGGCACCGACCCGGTGGTGCCGATCGGCGCCCCGCTGCCGGGTGTGGTGGTGCGGGTGCTGGACGCGGGGCTGCGTCCGGTGCCGCTGGGCGTGGTGGGGGAGTTGTGTGTCGGCGGGGTCGGGGTGGCGCGGGGTTACCTGGGCCGGCCGGGGCTGACGGCGGAGCGGTTCGTGCCGGACCCGTTCGGTGTGCCGGGTTCCCGGTTGTACCGGACGGGTGACCGGGCCTGGGTCCGCCCGGACGGCGTGGTGGTGTACGTCGGCCGGGCCGACGACCAGGTGAAGGTGCGCGGCCACCGGGTGGAGCCGGGCGAGGTGGCGGTCGCGCTGGCCGCCGTACCGGGTGTGCGGGAGGCGGCCGTGGTCGTCCGCGAGGGCCGGCTGGTCGGCTACGCGGTGCCCTCCGGGGAGGCCCTGCCGGGGGCGGGGGAGCTGCGGGCGGCCTTGGCGCGCTCGCTGCCGGAGTACCTGGTGCCCTCGTTGTTCGTGGCTCTGGAGCGGCTGCCGTTGACGGCCAACGGCAAGCTCGACAAGCGCGCCCTGCCGGCCCCGGAGCTCGACCTCGTCGCCGAGTACGTCGCCCCGAGCACCCCTACCGAGTACGACCTCACCCGGGTCTGGGCCGAGGTGCTCGCCGTGGAGCGGGTCGGGATGACCGACAGCTTCTTCGACCTCGGCGGCGACTCGATCCGCGCGGTGGCGGTGGTCGGCGCGCTGCGTACGGAGGGCTACGACGTCTCCGTCCGGGACGTCTTCGCCGGACGCACCGTGGCGGGCCTGGCAGCCCTGTTGGCCGGACGCGCCTCGGTGGTGCCGGAGGCCGGCGTGGCCCCGTTCGCGCTGCTCGCGGAGGAGGACCGGGCGAGGCTGCCCGCCGCGGTGACGGACGCCTACCCCGTTTCCCGGACCCAGCTCGGCATGGTCCTGGAGATGCTGGCCGACGACACCCTGCACCGCTACCACGGCGTGGCCTCGTTCCGGATTCGGGACGAGGAGCCGTTCTGCACCGAGGCCTTCGAAGCAGCGGCCCGGGTGGTGGCGCAGCGGCACGAGGTGCTGCGGACCTCCTTCGACCTGGAGTCGTACTCGGTGCCGTTGCAGCTGGTGCACGCCGAAGCCGGGATCCCGGTGGTGGTGCACGACCTGAGGGAGCTGCCGGCGGAGGAGTTCCGGGGTGCGCTCCGGGAGTTCCAGGCCGCCGAGCGGGCGCGGCTGTTCGACCTGTCCCGGCCGCCGCTGCTGCGCCTCGCCGCGCACCGGGCCGCCGACGGCTGGTGGCTCACCATGGTTCGCTGCCACGCCATCACCGAGGGATGGAGCAACTACAACCTCCTGATGGAACTGCTCGGCTGCTACCGCGGTTTGCGGACCGGCCGCGACCCGGAGCCGGCGTCGCCCGCCCAGGTCCGCTACGCCGACTTCATCGCGGGCGAGGTGCGGGCGCTGGCGTCGGCCGAGGACCGTGCGTACTGGAGCGGGCAGGTCGAGCGCTACCCGGCCTTCGCCCTGCCCGCGCACTGGGGTGAGCCGGCCCTGCCGAGCGAGCGGTACCGCCTCCAAGTCCCCTTCCAGGACCTGGAAGCCGAGCTGCGCGCACTCGCCGCCCGGGCCCGCGCCTCGCTCAAGAGTGTCCTGCTCGCGGCCCATCTCACCGTGATGGGCCGCCTCACCGACGAGCCCGCCTTCTGCACCGGCCTGGTCTGCGACGCCCGACCGGAGGCCGTCGGCGCCGACCGCGTCCCGGGCATGTACCTCAACACGCTGCCGTTCGGCTTCGAGCGCGGTGCCCGCAGCTGGCGGGAGCTGGTGCGCTCGGTGTTCGAGCGGGAGGTGGAGCTGTGGCCGCACCGGCGGTTCCCGATGCCGGAGGTGCAGCGACTGGCCGGCGCCGGCCGGCTGCTCAACGTCTCCTTCAACTACCTCGACTTCCCGCAGGTCGACCGCGAGCTGGTCGACGTCGGTGCGGTCTTGGCCGACGGCAACACCGAGTTCGACCTCGCCGTCACCACCATCGCCGGACACGTCGGCCTCAGCAGCAACACCGCCGTCCTCGGTCGGGTGTGGGCGCAGCGGGTGGCGGGGTTGTACCGGGCGGTGCTGGAGGCGATGGCGGCGGATCCGGAGGGTGATTCGGAGCGGCTGTTC
>NZ_JBHTWX010000229.1:0-2624 GCF_042792155.1 Kitasatospora sp. NPDC056651
CGCCTCCCGCCCCTCCGGGGTACCGCGACTACTACTCCTGCTTCTTGCGCCGGCTGCCGAAGACGATCTCGTCCCAGCTGGGCACGGTGGCCCGGCGCCCGGGCCGGACGCCGTCCGCCTCGGCCTGCCGGTCGGTCGTGCCGACCAGGCGCTCGCGGTGCGGGGCGACGGCGCGCGGCATCAGGATGTCGGCGTAGGCCGAGCCCGCGCCGACCGCCGGGGCGGCGGCTGCCGCGGCCGGCTCCTCGCCCTCCTCGGCGACCTCGGCGGGCACCGGCTCGATCGCGCTGGGGCCGCCGACGGTGAGGTCGCCGCGGAAGGCGGGGACCACGTCGAGCAGGCTGGTCAGCGAGTCCCGGGCCTCGGCGGTGGCCTCCCGCGACTCGCGGACCTCGCGGGCCGACATGATGCGGTCGGCGGAGGGCCGGTCGATCATCGGGCGCGGCGGCCGGTCCTGGGGGAGCCGGGCGATCCGCGGGATGAACGGGAAGACCGACTCCTCCTCGCGGTCGACGTTCTCGCCGATCAGCGCGCGGGCCTCGTCGTCGTTGGGCTGGACCAGGCGCCTGGGCGGGTCGTACGTCCAGGAGGCGCTGCGGCCCTCGCCGTCGGCCCGGTAGGAGAGGATGACCTCCCAGGTGCCGTCGTCGCGCCGCCAGGAGTCCCAGCGCTCGGTGTCCTTCTCGGCGCCGCGCAGCGCGAGCCGCTCGGCCACGGCCTCGCCGAGCTGCGGGCCGGGGGACTCGCCGTTGCGGCGGATGGCGGTCTTGCGGGCGCGCTCGGCCATGAAGGCGCGCTCGGCGAGCACCGGCCCCTCGAAGCGGCGGACGCGGTCGACGGAGATCCCGGCGGCCTGGGCGACCTCCTCGGCGGAGGCACCGGCTCGTATCCGCGCCTGGATGTCCCGGGGGCGCAGGTGGCTCTCGACCTCGATCTCGATCTGGCCGAGGCGCGGCCGGTCGCCGCGGATGGCGGCACGCAGCCGCTCGTCGATGGGAAGGGTGTACTCCGTGCTGTCGGCAGCCTTGAGCACCAGCCGTGTGCCGTCGTTGCTGACGGCCACAACCCGCAGTTCGGGCACGGTTACCTCCCGGGTGGTGCCTGCCGACGTCACCTGCGTCGCTGCTCCCGTACTGAGTGTGGCCTGCCCACTCGCGACTGGCCACAACCTTGCTGAGTTCCCCGGCGTGTCGGGCTTACGCCCGCGCACGCCGTTGTGGCACGGTTGCCTTTTTGCCACGCCATCCGTCGACGTCGCGCCTGGGTGTCCCGGCCGTTCTCGCACGCGGAGTGACTGCGACGATCCGGGACCGGCGTCGCCGTGCGTGCCCGTTCCGTGGCTCCTCGTCAAGCTGCCGGTGGTGGCGCAGTCGACAAGTCGACCCAAGGCTCGGGCTTTACGAACAGTACTCCATTCGTGGCATCCAACGGGGCGGCTCGCCGCTCAAGTCTCCCGCGATTCACGGGAATCTCAAGAGCGCGCTCCCCCAATGGCGGACCACCGTCGGATGAACGGTGATCATCTTCACACAATCCGGGTGCGAAGAACCGCATTTTCGTCCCTTGTGTCCTTCTTTGGGCAAGATGGAGTGTCTTGTTCGAAGAACGGTCGTACGAACCCGAGGGATGTCGATGCCGGAGCGGAGTGCCGTCGAGGAGGGCGGCAAGGCCAAAGAGGGGCGCAAGCGGATCGATCTGAGTGTGGCTCAGGTCGCGGCCAGTGCGCTGGCCACGGTGGTGGGCGCGCTGCTGGCCTCCGAACTGGGGGTGTACGGCACGATCCTGGGCGCCGCCGTGGTGAGTGTCGGGGCGACCACCGGCGGCGCGGTGTTCCAGCACGTCTTCAAACGGACCGGCGAGCAGCTGCGCGGGGCGGTGGACCGGGGCCCGAACGCGACGGTCAACTCCCTGCGCCAGGTGCCGACGGAGTCCGAGTCCGGGCAGCCGCGGACGCGGGTGCGGCCGGCGGCCGTCACCTCGGAGTGGAACGCGCCGCAGGTGGTGCGGGCGCGGCGGCGCTGGAGCTGGAAGACCTACGCGGCGGTGTCCGGGCTGGTCTTCGTGCTGGCGATGGTGCCGATCGTGGCGTTCGAACTGGCCACCGGGCAGCCGGTGTCGGCGACGGTCAAGGGCGAGTCGGGCAACGGCACCTCCTTCGGCGGTTCGGTGGCGCCCAAGTCCTCCACCCCGAAGGACGTTCCCCCGGAGCGGCCGTCCACCGGTGGCGGCGGGCGGGGCCCGGAGTCCACGCCCTCCGGCGGCGCGTCGGCGCCGGCGACCACGAGGCCGAGTCGGGAGCCGGACGCCACGCCGGGCGCCGGTGCGGGCAGGGAGTCGCCCTCGACGGGACCGAGCGCGACCCCGTCGGCCGGTGCCTCCGGGCCGGCGGGCGGTGGGCGGCCCACCGGCGAGGCGACCCCGCAGCCGCCGGCGCCGAGCGGCGCGCCGGCGAACGATCCGGTGAACGGTCCGGTGAACGGTCCGGCGAAGGCGCCGGTCGCCCCGCCGCGGGACGCGCCCTAGCCGGGTCCTAGATGAATGAGTCCGATGTTCTCAGTGGTCATAGGCGATGAGTGAGCGCTTGATCGTGGCCCCGGTGTTCCAGTTGTGCCAGATCGCGGCGG
>NZ_JBHTWX010000230.1:0-2521 GCF_042792155.1 Kitasatospora sp. NPDC056651
TCCGGGGGACCGGTCGCCGGCCGGGCCATCCGATGGGTGGCCCCGGCCGTCGGTGATCGACTGGGAGGGTGGAGAACCGGGTGCCTTCCGGCCGTCGGTGCCTTCCGGCGGTCGATGCCTCAGGCCGTCGAGGCGTGACCGGTCCTACCCGGGGGTGTGACCGGCTCCCGGGATCCCGGCTACCAGGACACCGGGTAGCGGACCGGGTGTCTGCCGATCCGGCCGGGCAGCAGTCCGATGGCGACCAGCAGGGTGGAGGCCAGCAGGAGCAGCGGGAGGAACGGCACCGGGTGCGGCGCTTGCAGGACCACGATCACGGCGGTGCCCACGGCCGGGGAGTGCGAGAGATGGGTGAGCATCATCACGCCCAGCGAGAGCCCCGCGGCGACGGCCGCGCCCCAGGCGGTACTGCGGGTGACGGCCAGGGTGGCGAAGCCGATCAGGGCCGACATCAGGTGACCGGCGATCAGGTTGCGCGGCTGCGAGATCGGCAGTCCGGGGGCGCCGTGCACCAGCGCGGCGCTGGCGGCCAGCGGCGGGATCAACAGGGGTTGGTGGAGCAGGACGCCCACCCCGACCAGCAGGAGCAGGGTGCCGATGGCAAAGACCGTGGCCCGCAGGGCGTGGATCGGGTGCGGTCTGGGCGTGGCGGCGGGCGGTGATGAGGACATGCGTGAGCTGCTCCGAAAGGGGGACGGGGGACCTTGAGATGATAAACAGATTGTTGATGGAAAGGTGGGACGTTTTGCCTGTCAGGCAAATTCGGTCCACGGATCGGGATCACCCCGCAACCCAGAACGAGAGCGAGCAGCCCATGACCACGCCGTCCGTCACCCTCTTCCGCGACGTCCGGCCGTTCGGTGCCGAGCGGGCCGTGGACCTGGTCTCGGTGGACGGTCTGCTGGCCGAGCGGGTGCCCGACGGGGTGGTGCCGGAGGTGGTCGAGGGCGGCGGCCGGATCGCGCTGCCCACCCTGGTGGACGCGCACATCCACCCGGACAAGACGGCCTGGGGCGAGTCCTGGTACAGCCGCCGCCCGGCCGGCTCGCTGCCCGAGTACGTCCAGGGCGACGTCGACCTCCACCGGCACCAGAGCACCTCGATCGCCGACCGGTCGCACCGGCTGCTGAGCCACGCCGTGGCGCGCGGCACCCGCGCGGTGCGGGCCCACGTGGACGTGGCGCCCGCCTTCGGCCTGGCCGGGGTGACCGGGCTCGCCGAGGTGCGCGAGCGGCTGGCGGGCGTGCTGGACGTCCAGCTGGTGGCCTTCCCCCAGCACGGGGTGCGGCGGACGCCCGGCGCGGGCGCGCTGCTCGCCGAGGCGGCGGCGAGCGGGCTGCTCGACGCCATCGGCGGGATCGACCCGGCCGGCTTCGACGCCGGCTCCGACGAGGGCCGGGACGGCGAGGGGCCCGCCCAGCTGGAGCTGCTGTTCGGCCTGGCGGAACAGCACGGCCTGCGCCTGGACATCCACCTGCACGACGGGGGCGAGCGCGGACTCGGCCCGCTGCGCGACATCGCCGCGCGGACCAGGGCGGCCGGGCTGGCCGGACGGGTCGTCGCCAGCCACGCCTTCTGCGTCCCGGAACTGACCGGCGCCCCGCTCGCTGACCTCGCCGCCGAGCTGGCCGAGTCCGGCGTCGGGCTCACCACCGTGGCGCCCTCGGCCCACCAGGTGCTGCCGTTCCGCGAGCTGCGGGCGCACGGCGTGCGGGTCGGGCTCGGCTCGGACGGCGTGCGCGACTCGTGGAGCCCGTACGGCAACGCCGACATGCTGCACCGCGCCCACCTGCTCGGCTGGACCACCGACGCCCGCACCGACGAGGAGCTGGCCGACTGCTTCGCCTTGGCGGCCGACAGCGGCGCCGAGCTGCTGGACCTGCCGGCGGCCACCCTGCGGCCGGGCTCGCCCGCCGACTTCATGCTGGTGACGGGCGAGTGCCTGCCGCAGGTGGTGGTCGACCTGCCGGTCCGCGAGCTGGTGGTCCGTGCGGGCCGGGTGGTGGCGCGGGACGGACGGTTCACGGGCTGACCGGCGGCGCCGCTCCCACCCGCCTCGACCGCCTCGACCGCCTCGACCGCCTCGGCCGCCTCGACCGCCTCGACCGGCGCGGCCGGGTCGGGCGCGTGGTCGGGACGGTGTGGCGAACCGGGCGGTCAACGGTGCGGTCAACGGTGCGGTCAACGGAGGTCGACCAGGCGGACGCCCGGTCGGCCAAAGGAGAAGGCAAGGGGAGTGAATTCCCTTGCCACTTTCAAGTTATCGCGTGCCCGGGGGCTTGCGGCAAGGCCCCCGTTGTGTCGCAGAATCACGGCCGTAGAGCCATGACCTGCGGAAACGGGAGTCGTGAAATGCACGTGTTGATGACGGCATGGGGATCGCGTGGGGACGTCGAGCCGCTGGCGGGGCTGGCGGCGGCACTGCGGGGGCTCGGTGCCGAAGCGCGGGTCTGCGCACCCCCGGACGAGGAGTTCGAGGCGCTGCTGGCGAGGGCCGGGGTGCCGCTGGTGCCGCTCGGAC
>NZ_JBHTWX010000231.1:0-2445 GCF_042792155.1 Kitasatospora sp. NPDC056651
GTCCCTCGGCATGTCCCCACACCTCCACGCAGGCACAACGCGTCGCCAGTGCCATCAACCGAGCTCAGCCAGGCCCAACTGAAAGGCGGAGGCTAAGTGATAGTCAGATTTCTAACCTCGAACGAGGGACACGCAATCCCACGCTCGACTGGGTGCGCGTTGCCGACAGGGTCCTCGACACCGGCGGCACATTGGAACTGACGTACTGGAGCCTCAGGGGGTCTTCCTTTCTGCCGGGCTACCCGGAGTACGTAGCCAAGGAGCGGGAGGCCAGGGTCATCCGGCTCTTCGAATTGGGAGTCATCCCCGGTCTTGTGCAGACTCGCGCTTACGCTGAGGCCCTGGAGGCTGGTGCCGTGGCACGCGGAAGTGTCACGGCTGAGCAGGGGGCCGAACGCCTTCGGCTCCTACTGAACCGGCAGGATCGAGTCAACAGGGATCCTGCTCCGCTGGTCCATGTGGTCCTTGACGAGAGTTGTCTTCGGACCGTGGTTGGCGGAGGATCTGTCATGTCTCAACAGCTTGAGCATCTGGAGAAGTTGGCCCAACGGCCCAACTACGTGGTCCAAGTCGCGCCCTTTGACTTGGGCGCGCTTCGCCCGTTCATGCGGTCCATGTCGCTTCTTGATCTCGGCGACGGCGCCTCGCTCGGGTACACCGAGACGCATCAGCGTGGATACCTGGAGAACGACCGGGCAATCGTGTCCGCCTGGGCGAGGGAATACGATCTGCTTCAGGTGGAAGCGTTGTCGCAGTCGGCATCGTTCACAAGGATCAGCAAGGCGCGAAGGGACTCTTCAGCATGAGCGAGAACGTTGACCTGACGGGTGCTTCCTGGAGTAAGAGTAGCTACAGCGGCAATGGTGGACAGTGCGTTGAGGTGGCTTCCGGCTTCCCGGGCCTGATGCCCGTTCGCGATTCCAAGGACCCTGATGGCCCGGCTCTGATCTTCCGAGGCGAGGCCTGGGCCTCGTTCGTTGCTGCTGTTCGCGGCGGCGAGTTCGGCGAGGTCTGAGTCGAAGCCCTGAAGGGGGCCTCGGCCTGCGGCGGTGTCCCAGAGGTATGGCGACGCGTGGTCGGCTGCTTCGGTTCAGGTCGTGAGGAGTCGGTCGGACGCTCGGCTGGGGTTCCCCGGTCGAGCGTTTTTGCGTGAGTGGGGGAGGGCACGGAAGGGCTATGAGAGCTCTGGAAGTTGATCTGACCGGCACCCAGTGGTTCAAGTCCTCCTACAGCAGCAACGGCGGACAGTGCGTTGAGGTGGCCTCCGACCTCCCGGGCCTGATGCCTGTCCGTGACTCCAAGGATCCCGACGGCCCGGCCCTGATCTTCCGGGACGAGGCCTGGAGGTCGTTCGTCGTTGCCGTTCGCAGTGGCGAGTTCGGCGAGATCTGAGAGGGAACGTCATGGCTGATCGCGTAGACCTGTCCGATGCCGCATGGTTCAAGAGCAGTTACAGCAACAATGGCGGGTCTTGTGTCGAAGTGGCCCCCGACTTCCCCAGCCTGGCCCCTGTCCGTGACTCGAAGGACCCCGACGGCCCGGCTCTGATCTTCCCGTCCGAGGCCTGGTCGTCCTTCCTCGCCGCCGTCCGCAATGGCGAGTTCGGTGAAGTCTGAGAGGAACGTCATGACCGACGACACAGGCCTGTCCGGCGTCCGGTGGTTCAAGTCCTCCTACAGTCAGCAAGGTGGTGACTGTCTTGAGGTGGCACCCGGTTTCCCCGGCCTGATGCCCGTCCGTGACTCCAAGGACCCCTACGGCCCCGTCCTGGCTTTCTCGTCCGAGGCCTGGGCCTCCTTCCTCGCCGCCGTCCGTAGCGGCGAGTTCGGCGATATCTGAGAGGAAGCGTCATGGCTGATCGCGTAGACCTGTCCGATGCCGCATGGTTCAAGAGCAGTTACAGCAACAACGGCGGTACCTGCGTCGAGATGACAGCAGACTTCCCCGGCCTGGCGCCCGTCCGTGACTCGAAGGACCCCGACGGCCCGGCCCTGGTGTTCCCGCCCGAGGCCTGGGCCTCGTTCGTCGCCGCTGTCCGCAGTGGCGAGTTCGGCGAGGTCTGAGTCGAAGCCCTGAAGGGGGCCTCGGCCTGCGGCGGTGTCCCAGAGGAGCCGGTCGGACGCTCGGCTGGGGGTTCCCCGGTCGAGCGTTTTTGCGTGAGTGGGGGAGGGCACGGAAGGGCTATGAGTGCTCTGGAAGTTGATCTGACCGGCGCCCGGTGGTTCAAGTCCTCCTACAGTCAGCAAGGCGGCAACTGCCTTGAGATGGCACCCGGTTTCCCCGGCCTGATGCCCGTCCGTGACTCCAAGGACCCCTACGGCCCTGCCCTCGCCTTCCCCTCCGACGCCTGGTCGTCCTTCGTTGCCGCCGTCCGCAGTGGCGAGTTCGGCGAAGCCTGAGCCGAACTCCTGAAATCGCGGGCCCGGACCGCACACACTGCGGTCC
>NZ_JBHTWX010000232.1:0-2281 GCF_042792155.1 Kitasatospora sp. NPDC056651
GCCGCCGACGGCGGAGGACGCGTTCCGGCTCGCACCGGAGCTGGTCGCTTCCCGGTTCGAGACGCTCACCGCGGCGGCCGACGGGTGTGACGTCCTGCTGGCGACCGGCCTGATGCCGGCCGGAGCGCGGGACGTCGCCGAAAAGCTCGGCCTCCACTATGTGTTGGCCTGCTTCCACACCCTCGGTCTGCCCTCGCGGCACTCCCGCCCCGGGCACCGGCCGGGCACGCCGTCCCCGGAGGGCGAGACGGACTACCGGAAGCTGTGGGAGCAGGATGCCCAGCGGGTGAACGCGCTGTACGGCGAGGCGCTCGACAGCCACCGGGCGGCGATCGGCCTGCCGCCGGTGGAGAACGTCCGCGACCATGTCCTCACCGACCGGCCGTGGCTGGCCGCGGACCCGATGCTGTGCCCGTCGGAGGGCATGACGGAACTCGACGTGGTGCCGACGGGGGCGTGGATCCTGCCCGACGACCGGCCGCTCCCGGCCGATCTGGAGGCGTTCCTGGACGCCGGTGAACCGCCCGTGTACGTCGGCTTCGGCAGCATGGCCTCGTCCGCCCCGGAAGGCATCGCCCGGGTGGCCGTCGAAGCGAGCCGTGCCCACGGCCGCCGCGTCCTCCTCGCCCGTGGCTGGGCCGGGCTCGCCCCGGTCGACGACGGTGCGGACTGCCACGTCGTCGGCGAGGTGAACCAGCAGGCCCTGTTCCGCCGGGTGGCCGCCGTCGTCCACCACGGCGGCGCCGGCACCACGACGACCGCAGCCATGGCGGGAGCGCCCCAGGTGGTCGTCCCCCGGATCGCGGACCAGCCGTACTGGGCCACCAGGGTGGCCGAGTTGGGCATCGGAGCCGCCCATCCGGACCGCACGCCGACGGTCGACTCGCTCGCCGCCGCGCTCGCCGCCGCCCTGGCCGCCGAGACCCGGGTAAGGGCGGAGGCCGTGGCCGGCGGCATCCGCACCGACGGGGCGACGGTGGCCGCGAAGCTGCTGTTCGACCTGGTGGGCCAGGAAGTGCCGATGGTCTCCGGGTGAGTCGTGCGGCGCCGGTGGCCGGGTGAACGGTGCTGCGGGCCGGGTGAGTTCGTTTCCGGATTGTTCTCCTTCCGGTCGGTCAGCGGTGGTTGTCAGTCCGTGCGGGGCCGGTTCCGGCACTGATCCGGCGACCGGCCTCCGGCTGTCGGCCGGGTCGGTTAGGGTGCCCAGCGGCGCGCCCGGTCACCGTTGGCCCGGCCGCGAGGGGAGGGCGGCATGACCGAGGGCACGTGCGAGGAACCTGGGCGGGACGGCGACGGCATCCAGTGGCTCGCGGAGATCGGCGGGCCTGGCACCGGCCGACCGTCAACCGGCGGCCCCGACGGGGAGGGCGAGGTCGGCGGCGTGGTCTTCGCCCGGGGGATCACGCCCGAGGAACTCGCCCGCCGGATGGGCGCCGACCCGGCCACCGCGACCGAGCCGATCAGCGACACCGAGATCAGGGACCTGGACATCGAGGTCTACCGACCCAGCGACGACGGTGACGGAGTGATCCGGGTCGGCACGTGCGCCGGCTGGTCGTTCGCGATCGAGTACGGCGACTCCACCGGCGGCGAACTGCTCACCGAGATAGCGCGTGACGGCGTCGAGGTGGTCCACTTCCGCCCGATGCCGGAGCAGCGGCCCGCCCTGCTGGACTACGCCCGGGACGGGGCCGTGCTGTGCGGCTTCGGCCTCGGGGAGGAGCGCTGGCGCTGGGGCCAGGAACCGGACCTGCTGGTGCCGGACCTGGTCGCCGCCAAGGTTCTGGAGGCCGATGGCGTGACCTCCTGCGGCCCCGGGCGGGAGGCCGCCGGAGCCGCCCGCCGCCGCACCCTCGGCGCCGTCGAACGGCGCTTCGGGCTGAGCCTGCCCCGGGCGGCCCTCGGCGGGCTGCGCCTGCCGGCGTACGCGGTGCGGGGAACCCCGGACATGGCCCTGCGCTGAGCGGAGCGCCCACCGTGGCGGGCGCAGGGACTCCAGCAGGGACCCCAGCAGGGACTCCAGCAGGGCACCGAGCCGATGGTGGAGCCGGGCGTGGAGCCGGACACAGGGGTGGACTTGGCAGGCAGGGGAGAGGGCGAACGACAGGAACCGTGCGACGGTCATGGCGGGACTTGCTCCTTCCCGGGCCCCACCTGCTGCGGAGCCCTCGATGCCGTCATCCTGGCCTGTCGGCGGCCCCTCGCACCTGTGCCGATCGGGAGGTTCCAGGGCCGAATTCGCCGTCGCCACCCTGCCGATAGGCAGGGTGGGGAAGGCCGG
>NZ_JBHTWX010000233.1:0-2271 GCF_042792155.1 Kitasatospora sp. NPDC056651
GTCCAGGTCGTGGTGCGCGACGTCCGACTGCCCTGGACCGAGGCCGACCTGACGGAACTGGGCGAAGCCGAACGCCAGGCCGAGGCCGAGCACCTGGCGGCAGCGGACCGCACCCGCAAGTTCGACCTCCGCCGGCCCCCGCTGCTGCGCCTGCTCCTGCTCAAGCTCGGCGAGGACCACCACCGCCTGGTGCTGACCAACCACCACATCCTGTGGGACGGATGGTCGATGCCGATCCTGATCGGCGAACTGCTGGCGCTGTACGCCCAGCAGGGCGACGACGTGGGCCTGCCGCGGGTCACCCCGTACCGCGACTACCTGGGCTGGCTCGCCGCCCAGGACCTCGACGCGGCCCGCACCGCCTGGTCGGCCGAGCTCGCCGGACTGGAAGGCCCCACCCTGGTCGCCCGGGAAGTGGCCGACCGGGCCCCCGCCCTGCCCGAGCAGCTGACCGTCGAGCTGTCCGAGGAGTTCACCGAGCGGCTCGGCGCCCTCGCCCGCCGGTGCTCGGCCACCGTGAGCACGGTGATCCAGGCGGCCTGGGGCATCCTGCTGGCCCGCACCACCGGACGCGACGACGTGGTCTTCGGCGCGACCGTCTCCGGACGCCCCCCGGAGCTGCCCGGCGTGGAACAGATGGTCGGACTGTTCATCAACACGCTCCCGGTCCGCGTGCGGCTGCGCAACGACGAGACCGTCCGGGAGTTCCTGGCCGGGCTCCAGCGCCGACAGGCCGAGCTGACCGACCACCACGACCTGGGACTCACCGAGATCCAGCAACTGGCGGGCCACGGCACGCTCTTCGACACCACCACGGTCTTCGAGAGCTACCCGCTGGACCCCTCCGCCTGGCACTCCCCCGCCGAGGGCCTGCGGCTCGCCGGGATCCAGGCGGTCGACGCCACCCACTACCCGCTCACCCTCGCCGCGATCCCCGGCCCCCGGCTCGCGCTCCGGCTCGCCTACCGCACCGACGTCTTCACCGCCGAGCAGGCCGAGCAGTACCTCAGCCGCCTGCGGCGCCTGCTCGAAGCGATGGCCGAGCAGCCCGAACGCCCCGCGCACACGGTCGAGTTCCTCACCCCGCAGGAGCGCCACCAGCTCCTGGTCGAGTGGAACGGCACGCCCGCCGGCCACGCCGAGGGCACCATCCCCGAGCTGTTCGAGGCCCGGGTCGCGCAGACACCGGACGCCGTCGCCGTGGTCTTCGGCGGGATCACGCTGACCTACGCCGAACTGAACGCCCGGGCGAACCGCCTGGCGCACCACCTGATCGACGCCGGGGTCGGTCCCGAACAGTTCGTCGCCCTGGCCCTTCCCCGGTCGGCGGAACTGGTGACCGCGGTACTGGCGGTCCAGAAGGCGGGCGCCGCCTACCTGCCGATCGACCCCGACTACCCGGCCGAGCGCTTGGAGTACATGCTCCGGGACGCCGCGCCGAGCTGCGTACTCACCACCTCCGAGGCCGTCGCCGCGGTCACCGGGAACGCTCCGCGGGTCCTGCTGGACGACCCCGCCACCGCGGCGGAGATCGCCGCGCGCCCGGCGGCCGACCCGACCGACGCGGACCGACGCCTGCCACTGCGCGACGCCAACCCGGCGTACATGATCTACACCTCGGGCTCGACCGGCCGCCCCAAGGGCGTGGTGATCCCGCACCGGAACGTGGTGCGGCTGATGGCCGAGACGGAGCACTGGTTCGCCTTCGGCGCCGACGACACCTGGACGCTGTTCCACTCCTACGCCTTCGACTTCTCGGTGTGGGAGCTGTGGGGCCCGCTGCTGTACGGCGGTCGGCTGGTCGTCGTGCCGCACGCGGTCTCCCGCTCGCCGGAGGACTTCCTCGCCCTGCTGGCCGAGCAGCGAGTCACCGTGCTCAACCAGACGCCGTCCGCGTTCTACCAGCTGATGGAGGCCGAGGCGGCGAATCCGGTGCTCGGCTCGCAACTGGCGCTGCGCTATGTGGTCTTCGGCGGCGAGGCACTCGACTTCGGCCGGCTGCGCAGCTGGTACGCGCGGCACGACGACCGGGCACCGGTCCTGGTCAACATGTACGGGATCACCGAAACCACGGTGCACGTCACCTACCTGCCGCTGGACCGCGAGGTGGCGGAGCGCGACCGGGGCAGTCTGATCGGCGTCCCGATCCCCGACCTCCGCGCCTACGTGCTGGACACCCGGCTCGCCCTCTGCCCACCCGGCACCACCGGCGAGCTCTACCTCGCCGGAGCCGGTCTGGCACGCGGCTACTGGCAACGCCCCAGCCTGTCC
>NZ_JBHTWX010000234.1:0-2153 GCF_042792155.1 Kitasatospora sp. NPDC056651
GTTCAGCTCCCCGTACGTCAACACCTCCTCGCCGCACACCAGCGCCACCGCACCCGGCGTCGCCACCGCCTGCTCCTCGAACACCGCCGGAACCAGCGGCACCTCCGAAGCCAACGGCGTGGCGCCGCCCACGAGTTCAGCCCGCTCCTCCGGGCTCACCAGCGGCAGGGACCCGATCCGGGTGTCCGGCTGTTCGACGGCCGCCGCCAGCAGGTGGACGAAGTGGCGGACGATCGCCTCGGCCGTCTCCTGGTCGAACAGGTCCGTCGCGTAGTCGAGCGCGAAGTCGATCCCGGCGGGCTCGCCGTCCGGGCCGAAGGACTCCTGGGCGGTGACGTTGAGGTCGAACTTGGCGACCCCGGTGTCGGCCGGCAGCACCCCGTTCCACAGGCCGGCCGAGGACGCGTCGGCCTGCTCGTTGTTCTGGAGCACCATCGCGACCTGGAACAGCGGGTGCCGGGCCAGCGAGCGGGCCGGGTTGAGCTCCTCGACCAGGCGCTCGAACGGCACGTCCTGGTGGGCGTAGGCGCCGAGGTCGGTCTCCCGGACCCGGGCCAGCAGCTCGGTGAAGCTCGGGTTGCCCGAGGTGTCGGCGCGCAGCACCAGGGTGTTGACGAAGAAGCCGACCAGCTCGTCCAGGGCCTCGTCCGAGCGCCCGGCCACCACGGAGCCGATCGGCACGTCGGTGCCCGCGCCGAGCCGGGTGAGCAGGGCGGCGAAGGCGGCCTGGAGGGCCATGAACATCGTCACCCGCTGTTCGCGCGCCAGAATCCGCAGCGCACGGTGGAGTTCGACGTCCAGCAGCTGCGCCACCCGGTCACCCCGGTGGCTGGCGGCGGCGCCCCGGGGGCGGTCCGCCGGAAGCGCCAGCTCCTCCGGCATTTCGGCCAGGGTCTCGCGCCAGTAGGCGAGTTGACGGGAGAAGAGGCTCTCCTCGTCGGCCTCGTCGCCGAGCAGTTCGCGCTGCCAGAGCGCGTAGTCGGCGTACTGGACGGGCAGCGGCGTCTGTCGCGGCGCGGTTCCGGCCGCCCGGGCCGCGTAGGCGGCGGCGAGATCGCGCACCAGCTTGCGGGTCGACCAGCCGTCGCTCGCGATGTGGTGCAGCACCAGGACCAGCACGTGCTCCTCGGCCGACACCCGCAACAGCAGCGCGCGCAGCGGGAGTTCGGACGCCAGGTCGAAGGGCCGGCGGGCGGCCTCGTCGACGGAATCGCCGACCTCGTCGGCCGGGCAGTCCCGGACCTCGAAGGGTACCGACGCCACCCCGGCCGGCCGGATCAGCTGGTGCGGTTCGCCGTCGGTCTCCACGATCAGGGTGCGCAGGACCTCGTGCCGGTCGACCAGGTCGCCGAGGGCGGAGCCCAGGGCGTCGGTGTCCAGCTCGCCGGTCAGCCGCAGCGCCAGCGGCGAGTTGTAGAGGGCACTCGGGCCCTCGATCCGGTCGATCAGCCAAAGCCGCTGCTGGGCGAAGGACAGCGGCACCCGCTCCGGCCGCTCGGTGTACGCGATGAGCGCGAGTCGCTCGGAGCCGGAACCGAGGTGGGCGGCGAGGCCCGCGGGCGTCGGGGCCTCGAAGACGTCCCGGATGCCCAGTTCCGCACCCAGGGTCGAGCGGACCCGGCTGAGCAGCCGGATGGCGAGCAGGGAGTGCCCGCCGAGCTCGAAGAAGTCGTCGTCGGCGCCGACGGCGTCGAGGCCGAGCACCTCGCGGAACAGACCGCAGAGGATCTCCTCCTGCGGGGTCCGGGCGGCCCGGCCGCCGGCCAGCGCGGCGAAGTCGGGGGCCGGGAGCGAGGCCCGGTCCAGCTTGCCGTTGGCGGTCAGCGGCAAGGCGTCGAGCGCCATGACGGCGGCCGGGACCATGTAGGCGGGCAGCGACTCGGCGGCGAAGGAGCGCAGGGCGACCGGGTCGAGGGGGCCGTCGGCGACCACGTAGGCGACCAGGCGCCGGCCGCTGCCGTCGGGCAGGACGGCGGCCTGGCGGACGGCCGGGTGCGCGGCCAACACGGCCTCGATCTCACCGAGTTCGACCCGGAAGCCCCGGACCTTGACCTGGTGGTCGGTGCGGCCCAGGTACTCCAGCTCGCCGTCACGGGCACGACGGACCAGGTCACCGGTGCGGTACATCCGCTCGCCCGCCACGAACGGGCTGG
>NZ_JBHTWX010000236.1:0-1961 GCF_042792155.1 Kitasatospora sp. NPDC056651
AAAACACAATTTCGTTTCTCCAGTATAACACAAAACGTGATTTTTGAAGCAAAACGGTTCCTCTTTATGGAGCCGTTTTTTTTATTTCCCGAAGGGTTATTTGTCAGAATGACAAACCGATTTCGAGCCGGCGAGAACCCATTGTCACACCACGATTTAGGGGGTGTGTATAAATGGGCACTCTCTGTGAAATTTGAAGCTTTGAAATTCCGAATGGCGCACTTATACACTCTGTCGAGTGAGTGCTAAAATGCTGAAGCATTTCCGTCAAGCGTGTGGAGGAATCTTGTAGAGAGATATAGCATAGATACCCGTATCTCTAGAGATATTTTGGTATATCCCTGCTATATCTATGGGGTATCTATGCTATATCTTTGGCTTCAAAAACGGCACCTGTTCTAAGAGCATAGAAACTCAACAGGCACAGCCTGTTTGACACCCTTTTTTTTAGGGTGGCACCGAGTTTCCTTATGCTCTTTTTCTCTGAAGCTAAACCTGTTTTATATGTCGTAGTCTTTTTATTGGGAGTGACCCCTTGCTGTACAATTTCCGGAGGTGCCGATAAGGGACGAATTTTCCCTTGTCGGTTGCCTTTGGGGATTGTAAGGGGTGGAGGCTCGGAATCAAAAGGAAACGAAATATCATTCCGAGTGTGCTTCTTTTTTCTGTTCTTGAATTCTATTATTTCCAATGTTAGAATTATGTTAACAACTTGTTAGGAGTGTGTTTGGATGGAAGAGAAAAAACAAATTGGACCTCGAATTACTGTTGAAACATTTAAAAAGCTAGAGTTATTAGCCGAACATTTTACAAAACACAATGAATTTGGAAGAGTTTCAAAAGATGCTGTAATTGAGTTTGCTATTAAGGAATTGTATAGGGACTATTTGGGAAAAGGACGCTAATTTTTGTTGAAAAACTGACTTCGGATTTGGGGTTCTTTATTATTAACTTGATTTTAATTAAACATTACAGGAAAAATTGAGGGGAAATGGATGGATAAACGCAATGGTGACGCGGTTTTCATAGCTCCAAATGATGTTGTAAAAGTGACCACTATGAATCACGTCATTGAAGTTCAGCATATGGAGAAGATGAACCGGAAAAATAATATCAAAAAATTGGACAAGGATAGGTTTGTAGACCTCTCTACTGGGGAGATCCGGGAGTTCGAGCATTCGGAAAATCGGCAGGAAAATTATAATTCTTTGAGACAAACCTTTAAGAAGCTGCGTTATTTGATAAATAACAATTTTATAGGACGGCCAAATGAATTACATATAACTTTGACATACAAGAAAAATATGACGGACACGAAAAAACTTTATAGTGATTTTCAAAATTTTATCGACAGGTTGCGTTATAAATACAAGAAAGAAAGTTCGATAGATTATTTATCGGTGGTAGAGCCACAAGGACGTGGAGCCTGGCATTGTCATGTTTTAATGCGCTTTAATGATTTGGATAAGATTTATATTAAAAATGCTGAATTAAGGAGTCTATGGGGTTTAGGATTTGTAACAATCAAGTCATTAAAGGATATAGACAACATAGGAGCCTATTTGAGCGCTTATTTGACTGATATAGACCTAGAAGATGTCCAAGACAGGGAAACAGCCTTAAAAGTGGCTTCAGAGGGCTGTGAGGTGCAAACAAAGATCGTAGAAGGTCGGGAAAAGAAATTTTTAAAAGGCGGACGGCTGCACATGTATCCTTCCGGAATGAATATGTATCGAAAATCAAAAGGGATTGTTAAGCCGGAACGGGAAGAAATGAAGTTCGGAGACATAAAAAAAGTAGTGGGTTCGGCAAAACCACACTACGAGAAAAGTTATCATGTCGAAAATGACAATTTTGAAAACACAATTTCGTTTCTCCAGTATAACACAAAACGTGATTTTTGAAGCAAAACGGTTCCTCTTTATGGAGCCGTTTTTTTTTTTTACCGAAGGGTTATTTTT
>NZ_JBHTWX010000237.1:0-1928 GCF_042792155.1 Kitasatospora sp. NPDC056651
CCCGGCTCGCCCTCTGCCCACCCGGCACCACCGGCGAGCTCTACCTCGCCGGAGCCGGTCTGGCACGCGGCTACTGGCAACGCCCCAGCCTGTCCGCCGAACGCTTCGTGGCCTGCCCCTTCGGCCCACCCGAAGAAAGGATGTACCGCACCGGCGACCTCGTCCGCCGGAACCACCACGGCGAACTGGAATACCTCGGCCGCGCCGACCAACAGGTCAAAATCCGCGGCTTCCGGATCGAGCTCGGCGAAATCGAAGCCGCACTCGCCCGACACCGGACAGTGGGCCAGGTGACCGTACTCGCCCGAGAAGACCACCCCGGCAACAAACGACTGGTCGCCTACACCGTACCCACACCCGCCACCACCATCGACCCGGCCGAACTACGAGCCTTCGCGGGCACCGAACTGCCCGAGTTCATGGTGCCCGCCGCCATCGTCGTCCTGGACACCCTCCCCCTGACCGGCAACGGCAAGATCGACAAACGCGCCCTACCCGCACCCGACTTCACCAGCGAAACCAACGGCCGCGCCCCCCGCACCCCCACCGAGGAACGACTCGGCGAAATCTTCCGCCAGGTCCTGGACCTCGAACGAGTCGGCGCCGAGGACTCCTTCTTCGACCTCGGCGGAGACAGCATCATGGCCATCCAACTGGTCTCCCGAGCCCGCCAGGCGAACCTCCGATTCTCCGCACGCGAGGTCTTCGCCAACCCCTCCATCGAAGCACTGGCCCGAATCGCCCGCACCACCGAACAGACGACCCGACCCACACACGACGACCACGGCGTCGGACCACTCCCCCTGACCCCGATCATCCACTGGCTCGCCGACAACGGCGGCAACACGGACACCTTCAACCAGTCCGTCGCCATCCGCACCCCCGCCAACCTGACACTCCCCCACCTCACCCAAGCCCTCCAAGCCCTGCTCGACCACCACGACGCCCTGCGCATGACACTACGAACCGACGGACACTGGACCCTGGAGATCCAGCCCCCCGGAGCCGTCACCGCCACATCCTGCGTCACCCGCGTCGACGCCACCCACCTCACCCCCGAAGCCCTCGACGACCTCACCGCCCGCGAAACCACCGCCGCCCAAAACCGCCTCGCCCCCCGCACCGGCACCATGCTCCAAGCCGTCTGGCTCGACCAAGGCCCCCACCAGCCCGGACGCCTCCTCCTCATCGCCCACCACCTGGTCGTCGACGGCGTCTCCTGGCGCATCCTCCTCCCGGACCTCGCCACCGCCGCCACCGCCCTGCACACCGGCCGGCCCATCACCCTCGACCCCGTCGGCACCTCCTTCCGCCGCTGGGCCGAACTCCTCACCCACCAAGCCACCTCCCCCGAACGGACAGCCGAACTACCCTTCTGGCAAAACCTCCTGAGCGAACAGGAACCCCTACTCGGCCGACGCGCCCTCGACCCCACCACGGACACCGCCCGCACCGCCCGACACCTCACCACCACCCTGCCCACCGACACCACCGAAGCCCTCCTCACCACCATCCCCACCGCATTCCACGGACGAGTCAACGACGCACTGCTCACCGCACTCGCCCTGGCCACCGCCCACTGGCGCCACCAGAACAACCGCGGCCAACACACCGCCATCCTGATCGACCTCGAAACCCACG
Organism: Kitasatospora sp. NPDC056651; assembly: GCF_042792155.1. NCBI lineage: Bacteria > Bacillati > Actinomycetota > Actinomycetes > Kitasatosporales > Streptomycetaceae > Kitasatospora > Kitasatospora sp. NPDC056651. Next base: position 1,642 of record NZ_JBHTWX010000237.1, read on the forward strand.
GCCGCGAGGAACCCGACCCGACCATCGACCTGTCCCGCACCATCGGCTGGTTCACCAACTTCCACCCCGTCCGCATCGACCCCGGCACCCACGACTGGCAAGCCCTCCGAACAGGCCAACCCACCACCGCCACCGCCCTCAAACACGTCAAGGAACAACTCCGGAAAATCCCCGACAACGGCCTCGGCTTCGGCCTCCTCCGCCACCTCAACCCCACCACCACCACCGCACTCCAACCACTCACCACCCCACAGATCTCCTTCAACTACCTCGGCCGAATGGGCACC
>NZ_JBHTWX010000238.1:0-1881 GCF_042792155.1 Kitasatospora sp. NPDC056651
CGAAGTGGCTAAACGCGGCGGACTGTACATCCGCTCCTTCGGGTTCGGCAGTTCGAATCTGCCCCCCTCCACCATTTTCTTTAAAATAACCTGAGAGGGTTTATTTTTTTGAAAAGATAACCATACTAGTAAATATTAATGGGCTATAGCCAAGCGGTAAGGCAACGGACTTTGACTCCGTCATGCGCTGGTTCGAATCCAGCTAGCCCAGCCATTTTTGCGGAAGTAGTTCAGTGGTAGAATACAACCTTGCCAAGGTTGGGGTCGCGGGTTCGAATCCCGTCTTCCGCTCCAATAAAATTTAACATGGCGGCATAGCCAAGTGGTAAGGCAGAGGTCTGCAAAACCTTTACCACCGGTTCAAATCCGGTTGCCGCCTTTCTTTTGTGCCGGTGTGGCGGAATTGGCAGACGCGCACGACTCAAAATCGTGTTCCTTCTGGAGTGTCGGTTCGACCCCGACCACCGGTATACTGAAAAACCCGTTTCTTAATGGGACTGACCCCCGTTTTTGAGACAGGGATCAAAACACCTTTTAAACAGCCAATTGCCGATAATTTATCGGTGATTGGTTGTTTAGTTTCGTTTGAATACGAATATTGTTATAATAATGAATGTATTCTATGACAGTGCGTTCTACGATGGCGGTCGTGGTTCGATCAATGCTGTTAAGATAGAACGTTTCAGACTTTAGTGAGGAATGAAACGATTCGATGGAGGCATTATCAGCGGGTGTCCCTTTGCGGGACATGCTCATGGTAATGCCTTTTGTTTTAACAGCTTTCTGATACTCGTAAGATGTATACACAGATCCTTGGTCACTATGTAACACGCAGTTCTCAGGCAGTGTTGGCAGTTGATCAAGTGTGTGTAAGACAAAGTCTGTGTCCTGCTTATCTCCAATCGTAAAAGCAATCACTTCTCCATTATATACATCCAATATACTGGAAAGGTACAATTGTTTCTGTCCATAAGGCAAATACGTGATGTCTGTTACTAGTTTTTCAAGAGGATGATCAGACTGAAAGTTCCGATCTAATATATTGTCGACCACGGCATATGGCTGCCCATTCTTCTTGCGCTTTTTCACCTTAACCCGGCACTGCCACTGATTTTTCTGCATAATACGCTGAACCGTTTTATGGTTAATACACATTCTCTTTTTTAATATAGCTGTGATTTTTCGATATCCATATCGATACTGGTGCTCTCGGCACAACGTGCCGATTTGTTTTTCTAAATGGCGCTTGGGATGATCTTTCTTCAGATTCTTCTTCCAACGATAATAAGACGAGCGAGAGATACCTAAATGAATACAGATATCCTGCACGGTCATTGTGCTGTGCAATTCTTCTACAAGTTCGACTGACGTTTGGCTATCAACTTCCTTTCCAATTCGTTGTACTTTTTTAACACTTCATTCTGTTGTCTCAGATATCGATTCTCTGCCTGCAGTTTCTCTAATTCGGAAGAATACTCCGGACCTTTTCCATAAGTGTATTGCTTACCAACAGGCTGTTCAAATCGATGTGTATCACCAGCCTTATACCATCTGACCCATGTCTTAATCTGCGTATTATTTTTGATATTCAACTCCTGCATGATCTCTTTCATAGGTACGCCTGCCAATCTCATTTCTACAGCCTTCTGTTTCACTTCAACCGGATAACTCACTCTTGTCCCCATAGAAAAAACACCTCCAAGTCTAATTTCGGATAACAATCATCCGTATTCAAACTTGAAGGTGTTTTTATTTGTCTCATCTTATGGGGTCAGTCCCATAAGCTGAGTGGCTTTTTTAATGGATGAGGTGCAGGGCTAATGATCCGAGCCATTTAAAGATATGAATCAGAGGTACCGACAAAAACAGAAGTTCAACATA
>NZ_JBHTWX010000239.1:0-1876 GCF_042792155.1 Kitasatospora sp. NPDC056651
CTATTCTACTTAATTTTAACAAATGTTAGTATATATTGTAAATTATTTCACCCTTAACCGTTGACCGACATAAATCTTATTCGCATCCGGGATACGATTAACTGTGGTCAATGTCTTAACGGACACACCGAATTTCTTACCAATTTTCGTCAGGTTGTCGCCCGCCTTTACGGTGTAGAATGTACCGCCGGATGGTGCGGCTCCTGATACCTTCAGGACTTGACCAACACGAATCATATTAACATCTTTAATACCGTTCACTTTCGCCAACTCCTTCACTGACGTATTATATTTCTTTGCAATTGCTGTCAATGTGTCACCCGCCTTAACGGTATATGTCGAGCCGGACGACTTGGCAGGTTTCGCCTTCACTGCGGCTTTGTTCCCGACCTTATCGTATTTCGTCAGCCCGTGGGCTTCGATTGTGGCGATAAGCTTCTTCGCATAGTTCGGGTCTGTCGCATATCCACCCTTTTGGATGGCGGCACAAGCTTGTACATAGTTCGTTTCCCCGACAACAGCCTTATAACGGTCAAGACGGTTATAGAGGTTCACAAGGTCTATGATAGAATCGCGAACAGACTTATACGCCCGGAACCCTGCTTTGATTGTTTTATCGACCCCGTTTAAAACCTCCCACGTGCCCATATGAACGGTTCCAGCGTTCCCGATACCTTTTATACCAAACAGGTTATTTGCACGCGTAGCAAGCCCGGATTTGCCCCAATTTGACTCATGTATGGCTTGTGCTGTGATAACTGAAGGTAAAACTCGACTTACACCGTATAATTTTTGTGCTTCACTTGCAACATTCTCCATGAAACTCATTCTTTTACACTCTCCCTCATTTGTTGTCTCATTTCATTTATTTGTTCGTCTGAAGCGGATTCAATCCATAGTTTTCTATCCTTCTGAAATTGCGCCCGCCAATATCCCGGCGGCTGTACGGTTGTCGCATTATCCGGTACGGAATCAGCCGGAACAATTTCAGGATAGTCGAAGATGAAATCCGAATCATATACGAATACTTGTATCATTTCCATTGCTCCAACCCTCCTAGTAAGGCACTGCCGCGTCTAATGACCAACTGGACACGGCGGACTGATTGTTTCCTGAAAAGCCGACAAACGCCAGTTTACCGTCAGTGTTGATATAAAATTTTGTGAAGCCTGTCGTTCCGTATGCTGTTGCCATGACCGCCTTTTTGTCTGACGGTGAATATGACGCGGGCAATTGTGCAAAGTCAACGCCGAGGTCACACGCCACGTCACCTTTTAGCATGAGGATGTTTCCCCAGCGGGTATACTGCGGTGTTCTTCCTGACGCCTTTGCTCCATTCAATAACGGAAGGTTATACCATGTGAGCGCCATAAAATCATTTTGTGTAAACAGCTGTCGCCAACCCCTGAATACATTGTCAGTGTGTATAACACCAATCCATGACGTATTATCATAGGAACGTGTCAGAACCAATTTCCGCAGACCGTTTGGCGCTGGTAGAATGTCGAGATAGTACCAAGAAGCGTCACCCGGTAACGGTAGTTGATTCCATCCTGTCCCATAATAAAAACCGGGTGGTGCGGTGAATATGCTGTCAGCTGAAGCCAACCGTTTCCGCATTCCTTCAGCATCCGTTAATGCATATTTCTGTGAGAAGTTTTGAACCCCGATAACATCCTGAAGCGATAGATTCGTTGTCTGTAAATCCTTTTGCAGCTGTGTCGCATCCGTAGCAGCTTGATTCCATTTCAAACGTTCAGAATCCGAGACGTGAGGTTTAGCATTTGCGATATGGTTCTTCAGGTTTGTTTCTGATGTCGTCACCCTGTCACTCATACCGTCCCACTTGGTACGGTCTTCAGACGATACGTGTTTG
>NZ_JBHTWX010000240.1:0-1875 GCF_042792155.1 Kitasatospora sp. NPDC056651
GGGTACGGGGGCGGGGGCCGGCCGCCGATCGCCCGCCCCCCCACCCCTTCCGACTCTGGAGCGCCAGGCCCGGGTCGCACGGACTCTCCCTACTGAAAGTAGGACGTGCTCTGGTAGCACCACTGACGCCTGACGAGGGATCGTCTCCCTCGCGACAGGAAGAACAGTACAAGCTCCGTGATCACCCACCAAATCGGAGGCGAACCCGGCATGACGACCACGCGACCGGAGACCGTTCCGTACGCGGACGGACGGCTGTCGGACGTCCAACCGCCCGCTGACTCGCCGCCGCCCGCCCCGCGGGCGGTCCCCCTGACCGGAAAGGGCGCCGGCTCAGTTCCCGGCGACCAGGTCGCGCAGCCCGTGACCGCGCTCCAGCGCCTCCAGGTCCCGCTGCAACGGGGGCCGCGGGACGGTCAGCACCGGGCAGGTCGCGTGCCGGACGCAGTAGGCGGTGACCGACGGCCGGATCAGCCGGGAGAACCGGCCCCGCTCCCGGCCCGCACCGAGCACCAGCACGTCGTCCGGCCGGTCGGCGCAGCGCACCAGGGTGTGGGCGGTCTCGCCACGGACGGTCTGGCAGCGCAGCCGCGCTCCGGCGTGGCGTCCGGCGAACGCCTCGTCGAGGGCCTGGCGCAGCCGGGCCACGGCAGCGGCGCGTCCGGCGTCGACCACCGGCGGGCACGGGGTGCGGCGGTAGCCGTACTCGTCGCCGGGCGGGGTCCAGCAGAGTACGGCGAGCACCTCGACGTCCGTCCGCCGGGCCTCGGCCACCGCGTGGTGCAGCGCGGCGAGGCTGCCGAGCGAACCGCTGACGCCGACCACGATCCGGCCCTCGTCCGCGCTCACGTCACTGTCCGCCACGGCCCCTGCCCTGCCTCTCCGCCCGTCCGGGTGTCCACGCACCGTCCCACGTCCAGGTACAGCAAAGCGGTCGGCACCCGTACGGCCCCGGCTCGTTGACGCGGCTCTGACGCGGAACCGGGCGTTCCCTACGCGTCCCTGACGCGGCGGGGACGGGGTGCGGGCGGAGTGCGGACGCGGCGTGAGCGAGGCGCGCTCAGGCCTTCGGCGGCTCCGGAGCGTCCGCTTCCCAGAGGTCGGCGAACATCCGGTCCAGGTACTCCTCCCCGATGGGCGGGACCGGCAGCGGGTGGGTGGCCTGGGCGCGGAAGCCGTCGAGCAGGAGGGCGAGGTAGCGGCGCCAGAGGTCGGGGCGCAGCTCGGTGGCGGCGGGCAGGGCCCGGCAGAGCGGGCCGAGCAGGAAGAGCAGGTCCATGGTGACCACGTCGTGGCGCATGGTGCCCTGCTCCTGGGCGCGGGCGATCAGGGCTCCGACGGTGGTGGCGTGCTGCCGGCTGATCTCGATCATGCCGGGGATGGTCGGGATGGCCTGGGTGACGAGGTCGTTGATGCCCCGGTCCGCGGCGACCAGCTCGAAGATCCGCCCGAAGTACCGTTCGAGACCGCTCCAGGCGTCCTCGGCGGCGAGCGCCTCCTGCCCGGCGTCGGCCAGGCCGACCCCGGCGTCCGCGAACACCTCGCCGATCAGCGCCTCGCGGGTCGGGAAGTGCCGGTAGAGGGTGGCGTTGCCGACGCCCGCCTCCTTGGCGATCTGGTCCAGCGGCACGTCCAGGCCGTGTTGGGAGAACATGTCGCGGGCGGCGGCGAGCAGCAGGTCGCGGTTGCGCTGCGCGTCTCGCCGGAGCCGCCCCGGGGGGTTCGCGCTGCTCGGTGGTGCCATGACCCGACCCTAGCAAGTGCCGGCCGGTTGCATCCGACACGGAGCAGCGGGTGCTCAACTGCGCTGCGGGGTCGGCGAGATGCGGGGCAGGCCGGTCGGGAGGGGGCCGCACGGCGGCGGCCCCGGCGGGC
>NZ_JBHTWX010000241.1:0-1800 GCF_042792155.1 Kitasatospora sp. NPDC056651
TGACTCTGCTGGCGAAGTCGTTCGGGGCAGGTGTGGGACAGTGAGTGCCGACAAGGTGCCTGTCTGTAGGGGTGGTTGTGCTTCGTCCTGGTGATGTGTCGGGGGTTCCGGCGGAGACGGTGGCGCTGGCTCGCCGGGTCCATCCGCGGGGGACGGACGAGATGCGCGTACGGGACGCGCTGGGCCCGTTGTTCAGCGACGAGGACTTCACCACGGGTGAGTTCGAGGACATGTACGCGGACCTGGGACGGCCCGGGATCTCGCCGGCCCTGCTGGCGATGGTCACGGTCCTGCAGTTCCTGCACAACCTCTCCGACCGGGACGCCGCGGTGGCGGTGGCCGACCGGATCTCCTGGAAGTACGCGCTGGGGCTGGAACTGGGAGACACCGGTTTCGACGCGAGCGTGCTGTGCGAGTTCCGGGCCCGTCTGGCGGCCGGGGACCGGGCCGATGCCCTGCTGACCCTGATGCTGGAGCGGCTGAAGGCAGCCGGCCTGGTGAGGGCCGGCGGGCGTCAGCGCACCGACTCCACCCACGTGCTGGCCTGCGTGCGCCGGCTGAACCGGATCGAGTGCCTGGGCGAGGCCCTGCGCGCGGCCCTGGAGGAGATCGCCCGCACCAGCCCCGCATTCATCGTGCCGCTCCTGAGGGAGGGCTGGGACGAACGCTACGGCCGCAAGGTCGAGACCGGCAGGCTCCTGCGCCGCCGCAACGCCTCCGCCGTCAAACTCGCCGAACAGATCGGCGCCGACGGCCGGAGCCTGACCGACGCCATCGACACGGACCCCGACGCCGCGTGGATGAATGGCCTGGCGCAGGTCCAGATCCTGCGCGAACTGTGGGACCAGCACTACGAGAACACCGCCACCGGCCGGCTCCGCTACCGGGACACCGAAGAGCTTCCGCCCTCGGCCGAGCGCGTGCGCTCACCCCACGATGTGGAGGCCCGCTACAGCACCAAAGGCCGGCCCGGAGCGGACAGCGTGGAGTGGACCGGCTCCAAGGCCCACCTGACCGAGTCCTGCGACGAGGACTTACCGAGCCTGGTCACCGACGTCCACACCACTGTCGCCACCGAACCCGACGTCACAGCCGTCACCCCTGTCCAGGACAGGCTCATCGCCCGGGGCCTGAAGCCTGGCGAGCATCTGACGGACTCCGGCTACCCCAGCGGGGCGAACATCGGCGCGTGTCTGGAACGCGGTATCACCCTCGTCGCACCCGTCACCGTCCGGACCGGCCGCGGCGCCCGGGAGAATACTTTCACCCCGAAGGACTTCCCCGTCGACTGGCGGGCCGGGACCACCCGCTGCCCCGCCGGTGCCACCAGCATCTCCATGCGGCCGATGAAGGACGGCCTGGTCCGCGTCGCCTTCTCCCGCGTGGACTGCCGCCCCTGCCCGATCCGCGCCCGGTGCACCACCGCCGCCCCGCACCTCGGCCGGGTCCTGGAGATCCATCCCGAACCGATCCATACCGCCCGGACACGGATGCAGGCCGAACAGGACACCCCCCGATGGCGCGAGGCCTACCGGGCCCGCGCCGGCATCGAGGGCACCGTCTCACAAGCGGTCCGAGGCCCTGGCCTGCGACGATCCCGTTACCGAGGCCTCGCCAAAACCCACCTCCAGAACGTCCTCATTGGCATGGCCGTCAACATCCGCCGACTCGGCGCCCACTTCGACACCACGACCAGACCAAGCCGCCGCCCCACCCGCATCCACTCACTCTGCACCCAACACGGCATCGCAACGGCGGCCTGAGCCTGACCTAGATCAAATACTTCGCCAGCAGAGTCGC
>NZ_JBHTWX010000242.1:0-1731 GCF_042792155.1 Kitasatospora sp. NPDC056651
GTCCGCCGCCCTTCCTACCAGGGGCCGTACGGGCCGGTGTTGCTCCGGCCGCCCCGGCCGCCGCCTCCGGTCAGCGCCCGGATCGCCGGGCGGACGTCCACCACGTAGACGATCGAGGCGACCAGGCCGGCCAGGGTGCCGATGCCGGTGAAGAAGTTCACCCCGAACAGGAAGTCCCAGCCGAAGGAGATCGCCAGGATCGCCACCCAGAAGCCCTTGGTCTTCTTGTCGGCCGCCCGGTAGGCGTCCTCGCGGCGGGTGACCGCGTCGGCCAGGGCGAACAGCTTGTAGGCGAGGATGGCGACAGTCGCCCACCAGATGGGGTTCAGATAGGAAAAGGCCAGAATCTGCAACACTCCGACCATTTCGATCTCCTCTGCTCTCTGCTCCGACGCTGCGACCGCCGCCCATCCTGGCATGACGACCGCCCGCAACCGGGTCAACGTCCCGCGGTCACCGGATGTGCCCCCGGCCGGACCGGGGGCACGGACTCACTCCGCGGCGTCGGCGTCGGCCTTGCGGGCCCGGGCGGACTTCTTCGGGGCGGGCTCGGCCACCGGCTCGACCGCCGGCTCGACCTCCACCGGCTCGGCCTCCACCAGCTCGGCCTCCACCAGCTCGTCGTCCACCGGCTCGGCCTCCACCGGCTCCACGGCCGAACCGGGCCGCGCGGCCTCCTCCTGGCCGGCCGGACGGGCCTTGTCCACCACGACCTTGCCGCGCTCGGCCAGCTCGTCGTACGTCTCCTTGGCCTTCACCGCCAGCTCGACCGCGCGGGCCACCTGCTGGAGGGCGAAGCCCTGGGCCCGCTCCTGCAGGGCCTTGAGGTCGGTCGGCAGGGTGGTGACGGTGTCGGCGACCCTGGCCTGCGCCCCGGTCAGCAGCGACTGCGCCTCCTGGAGCTTGGCGGTGGCCTTCTCCTGGGTGCCCTTGCGGTCCGCCGCCAGCGCCTCGACCCTGCCCGGCACCTCGCGCAGCTTCTCGTACGCGAGGTCGCCGGCGCCGGCCAGGGCGTACAGCGGGGTCGGGTCGGTGAGGGTCTTCTTGATCTCGTCGGTGATGGGCATGGTTACCGGTCCTCCCGGTGGGTGTTCTGGGTGGCTGGGCCGTCGGTCGCCGAACGGGGGGCCGACGCGGCGTTCTCCTTGAGGAAGGCGTCGTAGACCGCGAGCAGCGCCTGCTTCTGCTGCTCGTTGATCAGCGGATCGGCCAGGATCGAGGCCCGCAGTTCCAGGCCCTCGCCCCGCCGCTCCTCCAGGATCCCGGCCTGGACGTACAGCGTCTCCGCCGAGATCCGCAGCGCCTTCGCGATCTGCTGGAGGATCTCCGCGCTCGGCTTGCGCAGCCCGCGCTCGATCTGGCTGAGGTACGGGTTGGACACGCCGGCGGCCTCCGCCAGCTGCCGCAGCGAGTACTGGGCGTTGCGGCGCTGCTCGCGGATGTACTCGCCGAGCGAGCCGACGTTCAGTGAGGCCATGCGGCCAGCCTGCAGCACCCTGCTTGCAGATGCAAGCAGGGTGCTAGCGGCAGCAAACGCCCGAGGTGGGCGTCACGGGGCCGGAGCCGGGGCGCGGGCCGAAGCAGGAGCGCGGGCGCGGGCGCGGGCGCGGGCGCGGGCGCGGGCGCGGGCCGGGGCCCCTAGATGAATGAGTCCGATTGATGGGCTGGCCGCGACCATGACGAAGGGTGCCCGTTGGTTGGTTTGTGAAGACGAACCTGGACACCCTTCTG
>NZ_JBHTWX010000243.1:0-1657 GCF_042792155.1 Kitasatospora sp. NPDC056651
GGGTGTGCCGGCGACCCGGCTGTCGTGCCGGGTGAGCGGCTTTCCAGGGCGGTGGTGGGAGGTTCGGGCCCGGTCAGGGCGATCGGTCAGGCTGCCAGGAGATGGCGGTGAGCGCGGATCCGGGCCAGCGTGTTGGCCATCAACTCACCCGCTGGGCCGGCGAAGCGGAGTTCGTGGCGGCGGGCGGTGACCGTCCAGCGGGCGGCCCGGTGGATCAGCAGGCGCCGCACGGTGGCGATGCGGCGGCGGGCGGTGCCGAGGGGGCTGAGCATCTGCAGCCAGGCGGACAGGTTGTAGGCCAGCATTGCGCCCCACATCCACATGCTGTTGACCGCGTGGGAGGCGGAGGGCAGGTGGCTGAGCCCGGCACCGTGGGCGGTGTCGCGGAACAGCTCCTCGATCCTGGTGCGGCGGCGGAACTCCCACTCCGCCGCCGTGATCTCCTCGTCCAGGTCCAGTTCCTCGTTGGTGGCGAAGAACGAGTAGGCGTATGCCTGAGTCTCCAGCCCTTCCAGGACCAGGGCGAGCTGGTCCCTGCCGACGGTGCGCGAGCGGCGCGAGCGCGGATCGGCCGAAAGCCCGGCAGCGTCGTAACGCACCCGGCGGGCGATCACCTTCGTGTCCTGCGGCCACCCGGCGGGCACGTGGTCCAGCGGCACGACCTGCGCATTCGGGTAGTCGACGGCGTCGATCCAGTCGTCGTCGTGGACCCGGGCGACGGCCCTCCACAGCGGTTGGCTGCGGGGGACGCCGAGCCGGAACAGCGCCTGGCGGGCGACGATCTTCTCGGCGACCTTCCCGGCGTAGTAGCCCGAGTCGCCCTGGAACAGGATCCGCCCGCTCGCTCCGGCCGTGCGCACGGCGTTCACGGCCCGGTCGATCTGGGCCGGGGAGACGGTGCGGCCGTCCGAGCGGCCGTCCAGGAGGTCGGCGGCCACGACGGTGCCGGCCTGGGCCCAGTGCGCGGCGTGCACCCGTCCCGAGACCTCGCCCTTGTAGGAGCGGATGACCTGCTCCTTGCGGGTCGAGTAGACCTCGACGTCCTTGGCGTCGAGGTCGATCGTCACCCGCCCGGTCAGGACCCGGGCTCGTTCGCCCACCGGGAGCGCGGCCAGCGCACGGGCAGTCACCTGCGCACAGGCCCGCTCGACGCCCTCGCGCCGGGCCTGGTCGAACCGGGCGGCGAGCGTGGCGGCCGTCGTGGACGGCGGGACGGGCGCGGGCAGCAGGCTCTCGCCGACCGCATCGGCCCGCAGCCGGTCGAAGCCGACCAGGTGGTCCTCGCCGGTCAGCTGCACCACCGCCAGGGCCAAGGCGAACTCCCCGCCCGAGAGTCCCCGCTCGCGTTCCTTGACCGGGCCGACCGCCGTATCCAGTGCGGCGGTGACGCCCAGCGCCCGGTCCAGCTCGGCCACCAGCAGCAGCCCGCCATTCTCGGTCAGCGACCCGTCCGGCTCACCCACCCGCGCCCGCAATCTGGTCCAGCGCCTGCCGGGAGTGCGAGAGGTGGTACGGCGACGCGATATCGTCTTCACTCGACAGGTGCACTTTCATGTTTGAGCTGGTCACGGTGTAGGAACCTCGATCTTCTCAAACCGACAGTGCACCTGTCGTCGTATCAGCTGCCGCCCGCCGCCACTACCTGCGGATTCGGGTC
>NZ_JBHTWX010000244.1:0-1657 GCF_042792155.1 Kitasatospora sp. NPDC056651
GAGGCTGTCGCACGACTGCCCCCGTCCGGGAGTCAAGAGCGATTCGATGTTCGGTTTCAGTGATTGCAGGGATGCTGGAGTCTGGGTCGGTGGGGCGGAACTTCCTGCTGTGCGACCGCGAACGTGATCTTGAGATGCCGAAGAGTGCCCGGGAGTGGCTGCCGCCAGGGCACTTATGTTGGAGAGTGCTTGAGGTGGTCGAGGGGCTCGATCTCTCGGCCTTCGAGGACGGCTACCGTGCCGACGGGCAGGGCGGTGGCGCCTACCCGCCGGCCGCCTTGGTGGCGCTGATCTTCTACTGCTATAGCAAGGGCATACGCTCCTCGCGTGGCATCGAGCGGGCCTGCTGGGACGATCTGGGCTGCCGGATTATCACCGCGAACCGCGCCGTGGACCATTCCACCGTCGCGCGGTTCGTCCAGCGTCACCGCGGCGCGCTGACCCAGCTGTTCGCGCAGGTGCTGGCCCTGTGCGGCAGTCGTGGGCTGGTCGATCTGTCGGCGGTCGCGGTGGACGGCTCGCCAGTGGACGCGAACGCGTCCCGTGACTCCAACAAGCAGTTGCTGCGCCTGGAGACCGTCATCGCGCGGTGTGAGGACGAGATCAGCGCGCTCATGGACGACGCGCGTGACCATGCCCGGCGCGTCGAGACCTGCGGCATTGCAGACGCCGACGACGAGCCGCAGCGTGATGACTGGCCGAGGCTGTCACGCCTGTGTGACCTGCTCGCCAGGGCCCGCACGGCCCGGGACCGGCTCTATCAGCGGGCCCTACCGTCCGCCAACGAGACAAGGATCAAGGTTGAAGCCGCCGAACGCATCGTGGCCCGCGCGGAGAAGCGGTTGGCCGCGGAGACGGCGGCCCATCAGGAGAAACTGAGGAAGTACCAAGCGCGGACCGAGGCCGACCGGGAAGCGGGGCGCCGGGCCGCCAACGGCCGACCGCCCGTGCCTATGGAGAACAAGACGGTCCTGGTCCGGCAGCGGGCCCGGCTGGCGAAGGCACTCGCTCATCTGGATCGGGCACGCAGCCCCAAGTCGGTGCCGTCCTTGGCCGCCGTCGCCAGCCTGAGCGATCCGGACTCACGGCTGCAACTGGGCAAACATGGCGGCTACCTGCAGGGATACAACTTGCAGATCGTGTGCGCACGCCGCCAGATCCTGCTGGCCATCGACCTGCACGACAACCCGTCGGACCGCACGGCACTGATCCCGATGGTCAGGAAGACCCAGGAGAACCAGCGCGCGGCCGGTCTGGCGGGCGACATCCTGCTCTGGCTCGCGGACAGCGGATACGCCAGCGCCGCCTCCTTTGAGGAACTGGCCGACCTGCCGCTGCTGGTCTCGGTCACCAGCGAGGCTGACCAGGCAGGATTCCCCGCCAAGCGCCAGAGCGCCCCCGCCGGCCAACAGGCCATGGCCGACCGCCTGGCGACCCCGGCCGGCCGGGCCCAGTACCGCCAGCGCAGCGCTCTCGTCGAGCCGGGCTTCGCTCAGCTTTTCCAGCGATTCGGCCGACACCTCAACTACCGCGGACGCCGGGCCGTCGACACCGAGATCAAGCTCCTCGGCACCGTCCACAACCTCAGCAAACTCCTTGCTGGCACTCCGAAATCGCGCTCTTGACTCGCGGACGGGGGCAGTCGTGCGACAACCTC
>NZ_JBHTWX010000245.1:0-1602 GCF_042792155.1 Kitasatospora sp. NPDC056651
TCGAGGGTGTGTGACTGGTCGTTGTTTGAGAACTGCACAGTGGACGCGAGCATCTGTGGCCAAGTTTTTAAGGGCGCACGGTGGATGCCTTGGCACTAGGAACCGATGAAGGACGTGGGAGGCCACGATAGTCCCCGGGGAGCCGTCAACCAGGCTTTGATCCGGGGGTTTCCGAATGGGGAAACCCGGCAGCCGTCATGGGCTGTCACCCATACCTGAACACATAGGGTATGTGGAGGGAACGCGGGGAAGTGAAACATCTCAGTACCCGCAGGAAGAGAAAACAACCGTGATTCCGGGAGTAGTGGCGAGCGAAACCGGATGAGGCTAAACCGTTTTGGTGTGAGACCCGGCAGGGGTTGCCAATGCGGGGTTGTGGGAGTGAGCTTCAGTCGTCTGCCGGCGGCTGGGCGAGTCAGAAACCGTATGGATAGTCGAAGGACATGCGAAAGGTCCGGCGTAGAGGGTAAGACCCCCGTAGACGAAATCTGTGCGGCTTGCTTGCTCATTTCCCAAGTAGCACGGGGCCCGAGAAATCCCGTGTGAATCTGGCGGGACCACCCGCTAAGCCTAAATATTCCCTAGTGACCGATAGCGGATAGTACCGTGAGGGAATGGTGAAAAGTACCGCGGGAGCGGAGTGAAATAGTACCTGAAACCGTGTGCCTACAAGCCGTGGGAGCGTCGTTCATCAGTTTACTGGTGGGCCGTGACTGCGTGCCTTTTGAAGAATGAGCCTGCGAGTTTGCGGTGTGTAGCGAGGTTAACCCGTGTGGGGTAGCCGTAGCGAAAGCGAGTCCGAATAGGGCGTTTGAGTTGCATGCCCAAGACCCGAAGCGGAGTGATCTAGCCATGGGCAGGTTGAAGCGCGGGTAAGACCGTGTGGAGGACCGAACCCACCAGGGTTGAAAACCTGGGGGATGACCTGTGGTTAGGGGTGAAAGGCCAATCAAACTCCGTGATAGCTGGTTCTCCCCGAAATGCATTTAGGTGCAGCGTCACGTGTTTCTTGCCGGAGGTAGAGCACTGGATAGGCGATGGGCCTTACCGGGTTACTGACCTTAGCCAAACTCCGAATGCCGGTAAGTGAGAGCGTGGCAGTGAGACTGTGGGGGATAAGCTCCATGGTCGAGAGGGAAACAGCCCAGAACACCGACTAAGGTCCCTAAGCGTGTGCTAAGTGGGAAAGGATGTGGAGTCGCAGAGACAACCAGGAGGTTGGCTTAGAAGCAGCCACCCTTGAAAGAGTGCGTAATAGCTCACTGGTCAAGTGATTCCGCGCCGACAATGTAGCGGGGCTCAAGCACATCACCGAAGTCGTGTCATTGCAGCATATAGGGCCAACGCCTGCTGTGATGGGTAGGGGAGCGTCGTGTGCCGGGTGAAGCGGCGGTGGAAACCAGTCGTGGACGGTATACGAGTGAGAATGCAGGCATGAGTAGCGATACAAGAGTGGGAAACTCTTGCGCCGATTGACCAAGGGTTCCTGGGTCAAGCTGATCTGCCCAGGGTAAGTCGGGACCTAAGGCGAGGCCGACAGGCGTAGTCGATGGACAACGGGTTGATATTCCCGTACCCGCTTTGAAGCGCCAACGCTGAACC
>NZ_JBHTWX010000247.1:0-1524 GCF_042792155.1 Kitasatospora sp. NPDC056651
TCCGGTGTGGGGAGGGCTTTGTGGTTGGTCTTGCCGTTGGCGTTGAGGGGGATGGTGTCGAGGGGGGTGTAGGTGGTGGGGATCATGTAGTCGGGTAGGTGGCGGGTGAGGTGGTGGGTGAGGTCGGCTCGTTCGGGTGTGGTGTGGCCGGGGGTGGTGGTGTAGTAGGCGGCGAGTCGTTTGTCGTCGGGGGTGTCCTCGCGGACGATGACGACGGCGTCGCGGATGGCGGGGTGTTCGGTCAGGCGGGCCTGGATCTCTTCGGGTTCGATGCGGTAGCCGCGGATCTTGACCTGGTGGTCGATGCGGCCGAGGAAGGCGATGGTGCCGTCGGGGAGTTGGCGTACGAGGTCGCCGGTGCGGTAGAGGCGGGTGCCGGGGGTGCCGTGGGGGTTGGGGAGGAAGCGTTGGGCGGTGAGGTCGGGGCGGTGGGTGTAGCCGCGGGCCAGGCCGGTGCCGCCGACGTAGAGTTCGCCGGTGGCGCCGATCGGGACGGGTTGCATGGCGTGGTCGAGGACGTGGGTGGTGGTGTTGGGCAGGGGGCGGCCGATGGGGACGGTGTCGCCGTCGGGTTGGGTGGTGGTGAGGGGGTGGGTGGTGGTGCCGACGGAGGTTTCGGTGGGGCCGTATTCGTTGACGACGCGGCCGGTGCCGACCAGGCGGGTCCAGCGGGTGGCCAGGGCGGTGGGCAGGGCTTCGCCGGCGACGACCCAGATTCCGGCGAGGTCGGCGGCTTGGGTGTCGGTGAGTTGGTGGCTGAGGATTTCCAGGTGGCCGGGGGTGAGTTTGATGAAGCTGTAGGGGCCGTCGGTGGTCAGGCGGGTGCCGAGTTCGCCGAGGTCGAGGTCCTGGGGCAGGAAGTGGACGGCTTGGCCGGCGGCCAGGGGTGCCCACAGGTTCGGGACGACGAGGTCGAAGGCGGTGGAGGAGAAGACGGGGGCGCCGCCGGTGCCGTGGGAGGCGAGTTCGGCGACGGCCCAGGTGATGTGGTTGGCCAGGCCGCGGTGGGTGATGGTGACGCCTTTGGGGCGGCCGGTGGAGCCGGAGGTGTAGATGACGTAGGCGGGTGAGTCCGGGTCGTGGGTGGTGTTCGGTGTGGTGGTGGGCATGGTGGCCAGGGTGTCGTCCTGGGCGTCGAGGCAGATCACGTGCAGGCCGGTGGTGGTGTCGAAGCGGTGGCGTTGGTGGGTGTGGGTGAGGACGATGCGGGCGTGGGCGTGGTGGAGTGTGGTGTTCAGGCGTTCGTCGGGGTGGGAGGGGTCCATGGGCAGGTAGGCGGCGCCGGCTTTCCAGGTGGCGAGCAGGCCCGCGGACAGGTCGGTGCCGCGGTCGAGGAGGACGCCGACGACGGACTCGGGGCCTGTGCCGTGGTTGGTGAGCAGGTGGGCGATTCGGTTGGCGCGTTCGTTCAGGCCGGTGTAGTCGAGGGTGGTGCCGTCGGCGACGACGGCGATGGTGTCCGGGGTGAGTGTGGTCTGGCGTTCGATCAGTTCCGGTACGCTCACGTTCCCGCTGCCCGGGCGG
>NZ_JBHTWX010000248.1:0-411 GCF_042792155.1 Kitasatospora sp. NPDC056651
CAGTGGGTGTCGAACTCGCCGGTGCGGATGGCGGTGATGAAGGCCTGCCAGGCGGGGGTGGTGAAGTGGAGGGCCGGGCCGGAGGGGTCCTTGGAATCCCGGACCGGCATCAGGCCAGTGAAGCCGTCGGCGACCTCGATGCACGCTCCGCCGTTCTGGCCGCTGTAGGTGCTCTTGCGCCAAGTGGTGGGAGTGTTGTGGCTCATGACGGTTCCCTCCTGGTCGGGCAGTGGAGTGGGAAGTCGGCCGGGCCGACTTCCTGTGTAGGAGCGTGGGTCAGTGGGTGTCGAACTCGCCGGTGCGGATGGCGGTGACGAAGGCCTGCCAGGCGGGGGTGGTGAAGTGGAGGGCCGGGCCGGAGGGGTCCTTGGAATCCCGGACCGGCATCAGGCCAGTGAAGCCGTCGGCGAC
>NZ_JBHTWX010000248.1:510-1524 GCF_042792155.1 Kitasatospora sp. NPDC056651
CCTCGATGCACGCTCCGCCGCCGCCGCTGTACGAACTTTTCCGCCAGCATGCGTCAGTCAGGTCGACATCCATTCAAGGTCTCTCCTTGCTGAGCGGATCAGGGCCAGCGAGTCGGACCGGTTCAGGGCCTCGACCACAAGCCGATCGTAGCTCCTGGCCAGAGCGGCGACGGATTCGATCTCTTGATCAAGGAAGCCGCGATGCTCATTCTCGCTGTAGCCGAGCATCCTGCGCCCGGGCATGGTAAGGAGATGAACCATGCGAAGGAACGGCTGGTTCTCGCCGAGTGCGAAGGGTGCGACCTGAAGGACCATGTTCGGCAGTTCGGCAAGCTGTTCAAGGTGGAGCAGTTGCTCGATCATGACGTCGCGCCCTCCGACAGCACGCCTGAGACAGCTTTCGTCCATCACCGCGTGGAGAAAGGGCGGCGGCGTGCGGTCCAGGCACTGCTGCCGGGTCAGCCGGAACGCGACGCGTTCCTCGGCCTCCTCTGGTGTGGCGGTGCCTTGCCTGACCTTCCCCGCTTCGAAGGCGGCGGCATAGTTCCGGGTCTGTAGGAGCCCCGGGATGATGTTGATTTCAAACAGCCGGATCTGCTCCGCGCTGTTCTCGTGGTTCGCGTACTCCGGGAAGCCCGGCACGAGTGCGGTGTGCTTGAGCTGCCACCACATCAGCATCAAAGTCCCGCCCGTTTCCAGGACTTCATCGGCCTTGGTAGCAAACTTTTCACTCGGCGGTCGGCGCGCAAGTTCAACGTACGAGACGTACGCCGCGCTGACCCCGCACTTGCGCGCGAGTTCGTGCTGTTTGAGGCCTTTTGCCCTACGGGAGTTGCGGACTTGGATGCCGAAAGGGGCCCAAGGGTTGGACGACGGATCGATTTCCTTGATGTTCACCATGGCGCTCCGACTTAACGCGGCCTAGTACTCCAGCCGCACTTCGTGATCACGTAGCGAGTCGTCGCAGGTAGTGGCTGTGGCGGGCTCTGCCTTGGTGCACTCGTCGCCACATCG
>NZ_JBHTWX010000249.1:0-1485 GCF_042792155.1 Kitasatospora sp. NPDC056651
GACCTTGGGTTCAAGGGGTCGTCGCAACACCGCTTGGTTTCAGACGGTGAGTAGATCACGTAGACGCTCGGCTGGGGTATCCCAGCCGAGCGTCTTGCGTGGGCGGCCGTTGAGCTCCTGGGCGACGTGTTCGAGGTCTTCGGGACCGTGCAGGCTCAGGTCGGTGCCTTTCGGGAAGTACTGCCGCAGCAGCCCGTTGGTGTTCTCGTTCGACCCGCGCTGCCAGGGCGAGGCCGGGTCGCAGAAGTAGACGGGCATGTCGGTGGCCATGCTGAACTGCCGGTGGCGTGCCATCTCGGCGCCCTGGTCCCAGGTGAGCGAGCCGCGCAGGTGGGCGGGCAGGGTTTGGACGGTCCGGACGAGCCCGTCGCGGACGGTCTCGGCGTCGTGGGCTCCGCCCGGCAGGTGGACAAGCATGGTGTAGCGGGTGCTGCGTTCGACCAGGGTGGCGATCGCGGAGCGTCCGCCCGCGCCAAGGATCAGGTCGCCTTCCCAGTGGCCGGGCACGGCCCGGTCGTCGATGTCGGCGGGACGGTCGCTGATCATCACCATCGGGTCGATGAACCGGGAAGTGCGCCGCTCGGGGTTCCGGCGTGGTTTGCGGCGGGTCCGCCCGGAGCGGACGGCTGCCTGTACCTCCCGCTTCAGGCCGCCGCGGGCCTGGAAATACAGAGTCTGGTAGATCGTTTCCACGCTCACTCGCATGCTCTCGTCGCCGGGATGTTCCCTTCGCAGAGCGTGGCAGATCTGTTCCGGCGACCACCGCCTGCGCAGCCTGTCCTGGACGAAGCGGCGCAGTCGTCCCTCGCTCAGCAGCTTGCGGTCCTTGGGCCGGGGCCTGCGCGCGGCCGCCGCCCGGTGGGCTTGGTAGGGCCGGTAGCCGTCGCTGCCGGAGTTCGCGTCGATCTCACGCTTGATCGTGCTCGCGGGCCGTCCCAGGGCCCGTCCGATCGCCCGCAGCGACTGGCCCGCCGAGTGAAGATCGCGGATCTGTTCGCGCTCGGCCAGGGTCAGGAACCGTGGGTGGAGCTGCTTCTCCAGGGCCCTCAAGCCGACCGGTGCTTTTGTCACACCGGACATGGTGGCGGTTCCCGCCGGATAGTCGACGCGGTACCCCTCGGGGTAGGTGCGCGAATGGCGGGTCTTCCTGACGCCCCGGTCCCAGTCCCTGGCCGTGCGCTCGTTCACGCCGACCTGTCGGGCAGCCACCCGGGGAGCGACACCGCCGGCCCGGAGCCGCTCGTACTCGTCCCGTCCGGAATGCCGACGCGGCGGGCCTGCCGACCTCCGCCCTGCCTTCCGGGCCCAGGTGAAGGCGGTGTTCCGGTTAATCCCCAGCTCACGCGCCGCCACGGTCACGCTGCCTACTACATTCAGCCGCTCAAGGAAGCGCTCCCGCAACTCAGCAAGATCATCACGCCTAACGCCCACGGTCCTCGCAACTCCCACAGATCGCGGGTGTTGCGAGGACCGTTAGAACCCAAG
>NZ_JBHTWX010000250.1:0-1404 GCF_042792155.1 Kitasatospora sp. NPDC056651
ATGGGGCCCGCAGGTTCGTGTCGAACGTGCGGGCCCCTTCGGCGTTGCCGGGCCGCCCGGATCCACGGCCCCTTGACCGCAGTCAACTTTGCGATGCAAAGTTCATGGCATCGCAAAGCTCGTGCGCGTGACAATGCGCGTGACAAGGGGTGGATCATGACGACGACGCACCGGGACGACCCGGCCGGACTCCTCGCAGAGACGGAAGGACTCCGGGCCCGGGCCCGGACGCGGCTGCGCGGTTCGGGGATACCGCTGCTCGGGTTCGGCCTGCTGGCCCTGGCCGCCGCGCCGTTCTCCGGCCAGGCCTACAACTTCGGCGCCAACGGGCGGTCCGTCGTCTCCTATCCGTACTTCGCCTACTCGGAGCTCATCGGCCTCTGCGTGCCGCACACCCTGGACGGCCCCTGCCGGGCCGGCGAGTTCGACGGCGCCGTCCTCCGCTTCCTGGCCTGGGGCGTCTGGTACGCGCTGCTCCCGATCGCCTGGCTGGTACTGGCCCGCTGGTACCGGCGACGCGGCGAGGAGCGCGGGATCGTCCCGCACCGCAACGGCTGGATCGGCGCCGCGGTCGGAGTCGGCGTCCTGGTCACCGCCGTGCTCATCGGCCTGCTCTTCGCCCACCGGGTGCCGTTCGCGCTCTCCATGCTCGCGAACACCTACGCCTCGCCCTGGTACGTGGTCGGCGTCGGCCTGGTCGTCCTCGGCCTGGTCGAGCGCAGCCCCCTGGTGACCGCCGCCGGGCTCGCCCACGCGACACTCCTCACCGCCTACCTCGCGGCACCGTGGGAGAGCGGCTGGCTGCCCTGGCTCGACCGGGGCGACGGCGGCTGGGCCGACGGCCCGCAGCCGAAGGCCCTGCTGCTGGCGACGGTCCTGCTGGCCGCCGGGCTGGCGCAGTGGACGGCGGCCCGCCGCGCACCGGGGGCATCCCGTACGGTCTCCTCATGAGCGTCGCGGACGAAGCCGAGGAGCGGCATCCGACCCTCGCCCTGGACGACACCGTCCACCAGCGGGTCCGGCTCGGCATCCTGGCGATCGCCCGCGAGGCCGAGAGCGTCGAGTTCGGCTTCCTCAAGGAGCAACTCGGCCTGACCGACGGCAACCTCTCCCGCCACCTCAAGGTCCTGGAGGCATCCGGCCTGGTCACCGTCGCCAAGGGCTACGCGGGCCGTCGCCCCCGCACCTGGGTCTCCCTCACCCCCCGCGGCGCCGACGCCCTCGACCGCGAACTGCGCGCCCTGCGCGAACTCGTCCGCCGCCTCGACGCCGCCGACCCCACCCGGCCCGGGGCGTAGCAGGGCACGGAAAGTCGGCCTGATCGACTTCTCATGCGACCGCTCACAGTTCCTGCCCCTGCCGTCGGCAGGGGCAGCGGCATTTCCGTTGCGCGGGAAGTCGGCG
>NZ_JBHTWX010000251.1:0-1329 GCF_042792155.1 Kitasatospora sp. NPDC056651
GGGGGGGGGGGGGGGGGGGGGGGGGGGGGGGGGGGGTTGGGGGGGGGGGGGGGGGGGGGGGGGCGGGGGTGGCCCGGGTGGGCCCCCCTGGGGGGGCGCCGGCCTGGGGGGGGGCCGCCCCGCTCCTGGTGTCGGTGATCGGTCCTGCGGTGATGCGGGCTCCTTCTTCTCCCGGCGGCCGGCCGGGGTCGGTGTGCCTAGAGGTGTGCGAGCTTGTAGAGCACGGGCGCGGCCTCCCTGAGGACGGCCCATTCCTCCTCGTCGAGCCCCTGGGCGAGCTCGGCGAGCCAGACGTTCCGGCGGCGACGACTCTCGTCGAGGATCGTCTGCGCCTGCTCGGTGCTGCTGACGACCACCTGACGGCGGTCCTCGGGGTGCGGCTCGCGCCGCACCAGCCCCTTCTCCTCCAGCATCGCGACGATCCTGGTCATCGAAGGAGGCTGCACGTGCTCCTTCCGGGCGAGCTCACCCGGCGTCGCCTTCCCGCACCGGGCGAGGGTGCCCAGCACTCCCATCTCGGTGGGACTCAACGACTCCTCCACCCGCTGGTGTTTGAGTCGTCGGGAGAGGCGCATCGTGGACGATCGCAGCTGACTGATCGCTGCGAGGTCCTGCTCGGACATCTCGGGCATCTCTTTAGCTTACGTCATTACCCTAGCTAAGGAAAATGAGATCCGCCGCGCCCCGGAGACGCCCCGGTGCCATATTGGTCTTGGGCCCAAGCCCTCGACTCCCAGAAGGGCCGACCAGCCATGTCCGACCTCGCCACCGAGCAGTCCGAGCGGTCCGCGCCGTCCGAACGGCCGCAGCCGTCCGAGTCCGGCGACACCGGCTTCGCCCGGCTCGCCATGGTCACCATCGACTGCGCCGACCCGATCGCGCTGGCCTCGTTCTACGGCGAGCTGCTGGGGTGGGAGACCCGGCACACGGACGAGAACTTCGCGATCCTGGACAACCCCGAGGGCGGCAGCCCGCTGGGCTTCGGGCGGGTGAGCGGGTACCGGCCGGAGCCGTGGACGGAGCCGGACGGCAGCAAGCACTTCCACCTCGACTTCTACGTCGACGACCTGGAGGAAGCCACCGCGAAGGCCCTCGCGCTCGGCGCCACCGAGCCCGCCTACCAGCACGGCCGCACCCTGCGGGTGCTGATCGACCCGGCAGGCCACCCGTTCGGCCTAGCGCCGCTGGAGTGAGCACCGGCGCGACCGCGGGGCCGTGCGCCTGCCCGTGGGGCCGGGCGCCTGCCCGTGGGGCCGTGCGCCTGCCCGGGCGCCCGGGCGGCGCGCACCCCGCTCCGGCACGGCCGCGGCCCCCGGCGCGGGGCCGGGG
>NZ_JBHTWX010000252.1:0-1297 GCF_042792155.1 Kitasatospora sp. NPDC056651
CGTCGCCGTGCTGGTGACGGTGGAAGCGGCCGGGGGGTGGGGGGAAGCCGGCACGGAGGGGACGTCCGTGGTGGTTGCTCCCTGTTGTGCTCCCGGCGCGTGCTGGGGTTCCGGTGAGCGCAACAGGGTCGGGAGAGCCAGGCACAGGGCCACCGCGGTGCAGGCCGCGGTCGCGCCCAGGGCGTGCCGACGGTGGCGGCGCCGGTCGGCGCGTCGGCGGATCTCCGCGGCGGGCAGGGCCGGTGCGGGCATCTGTGTGCCGAGCAGCCGCAGTCTGTCGGCTAGGGTGTCGTGGGTGGGGTCAGACACGGAGGTTTCCTTCCTCGCTGGTCGGGGTCCGGTCAGCGAGCTTGGCCGCGAGCGCGGTCCGACCTCGGGCGAGGCGGCTTTTGACGGCGCTGATGCTGGCGCCGGTCTCGGCCGCGACCTGCTCGACGGAGAGGTCGCACATGTGGTGCAGGACCAGGGCGCTTCGCTGTGCCTCGGGCAGGTCGCGGAGCGCGGTGACCAGCGTCAGGTGTTCCTCGGTGGGCGGCTCGACGGTGGGTGGTTCTTGGCGGTGGTGGCGTCCGGCCAGGTACAGGCCACGGGCGAGACGCCGCCAGCGGGAGTGGGCCAGCCGCCGGGCCGTGGTCCGGATCCATGCCTCCGGGGCCTCGCCCGGGTCGAAGGTGCGCCTTCGGTCCCACGCGCGGATGAAGGCCTCCTGGACCACGTCCTGTGCTTCGGACCAGTTGCCGGTCAGCGCGTAGAGCTGCCCGGTCAGGCGGGAGAAGGACGCCGCGTAGAACGCGTCGAACTCCTGTGGCGTCATCAAGGGCCTCTCTTCTGGTGCTGTCCGTCGGCTCGCGGCACAGGCGGTGCGGGGTGAAGCACTCCTCGGCCGCGGCGGTGAAGTCGTGCTTCCCGGGCGGAGCCTCCCGCCCTGTACGCACGAGCGCCGCCCCCGGGTTGCGCCGACCGCCTATGACCTGGATCACATGAGCGGAGTGCGACCTGCCGGGCGCCGGGAGTCGTACAGGGGTGCGGGCATCAACCGGACGCCCGCAGGAAAGGACATGGATTCATGCGTATCCGCCCGATCATGTTCATCGCCGCCACCGCCACCGCCGCGGCCCTCGCGACGGCGGGGGGGATGGCCACCGCCGCCACCGGCACCGCCACGCCGGCCCCCACGGCCACCCCCGCCCCCGCCGCCGCTCCGGCTGCTCCGGCCGCTCCGGCCGCCGCCCCGACCGCCGCTCCGGTGGTTTCCGGTGGCGGCTCGGCCGCTTCCACCGTGACCAGCACGGCGACC
>NZ_JBHTWX010000253.1:0-1250 GCF_042792155.1 Kitasatospora sp. NPDC056651
TGGTCCCTGAAGCCGTTCGCGAGCAGGCAATCTCGGAACTGTCCTCCTTTCGAATGGACTTGTACGCCGCGATGCCCCGCCGCGCGGACGCCCTGTTCGAGCTGTCGGATGCCCTGCTGTGCACTGACGGTGCGGTCCGCACTCTGGTCGAGCTGGCCCTGGCACCCGAGCACCGGCGCTCGCACGCCTCTCTCTACGCTGCCTTGAACCGGGGAGACCTGGACGCTGACCGCCTTCGGGCCGCGATCGCGGCCCGAAGCGTGCCCCGCGGCCCGGGTCGACGGATCGTACTCGCCGTCGACGTGTCCGCCTGGCTGCGGCCGGATGCTAACACCAGCGACGGCCGCTCCTTCTGCCACACCTACGGCCGGCGCGAGAACACGCACGAGATGGTGCCCGGTTGGCCCTACTCCTTCGTCGCCGCCCTGGAGTCGGGCTCGACGTCGTGGACGGCCCTGCTGGACGCCAGGCGCCTGGAACCCGGCTCGGACACCGCGGCCGTCACCGCCGACCAACTGCGCCAAGTCCTGCGCGGCATCCTCGACGCCGGGCACTGGAAGCCCGGCGACCCGACAGTGCTCATCGTGGCGGACGCCGGCTACGACGGCCCGCGCCTGGCCTACCTCCTGCGGGACCTGCCCGTCCGGATCGTGGTGCGGATGCGCTCCGACCGGGTCTTCTTCAACCCCGTGCCCGACGACTACCAGGTGGGCCCCAAAGGCGGCAAACCCCGCAGTCACGGAGCCCGGTTCGCACTGGCCGACCCCGCAACCTGGCGCGAGCCCGACAGCGACGGCAAACACACCACCCGCCGCTACGGCACCGCCCGCATCCGCGCCTGGCACCGCCTGCACCCGCGCGTGTGGCGACGCTCCGCGTGGAGCGACCACCGCGGCCAACTCCCCACCATTGAGGGCACCCTGATCCGTCTCGACGTCGACCACCTGCCCTCCGGCGGCACCCCGAAGCCGGTCTGGCTGTGGTTCTCCGACCCCACCCCCGCCGACACGGACACCGACATCGCCTGGCACGCGTTCCTACGGCGCTTCGACCTGGAGCACACCTTCCGCTTCCTCAAGCAGATCCTGGGCTGGACCCACCTGGTCCTGGCCGCTCACACCCAACTCCGCCTCGCCAGGCCCCTCGCCGAGGACCTCCGCCGCCCCTGGGAACGACCCCAACCCACCGAGCGCCTCACACCCGCCCGGGTCCAACGAGGGTTCCGCAACATCCGCACGACCCTGCCGAGG
>NZ_JBHTWX010000254.1:0-1024 GCF_042792155.1 Kitasatospora sp. NPDC056651
GCTGAGAACTTAAGCGCCAGTAAACGGCGGTGGTAACTATAACCATCCTAAGGTAGCGAAATTCCTTGTCGGGTAAGTTCCGACCTGCACGAATGGCGTAACGACTTCTCGACTGTCTCAACCATAGGCCCGGTGAAATTGCATTACGAGTAAAGATGCTCGTTTCGCGCAGCAGGACGGAAAGACCCCGGGACCTTTACTATAGCTTGATATTGGTGTTCGGTTCGGCTTGTGTAGGATAGGTGGGAGACTTTGAAGCAGCAACGCCAGTTGTTGTGGAGTCGACGTTGAAATACCACTCTGGTCGTGCTGGATGTCTAACCTCGGTCCGTGATCCGGATCAGGGACAGTGTCTGGTGGGTAGTTTAACTGGGGCGGTTGCCTCCTAAAGAGTAACGGAGGCGCCCAAAGGTTCCCTCAGCCTGGTTGGCAATCAGGTGTTGAGTGTAAGTGCACAAGGGAGCTTGACTGTGAGACTGACGGGTCGAGCAGGTACGAAAGTAGGGACTAGTGATCCGGCGGTGGCTTGTGGAAGCGCCGTCGCTCAACGGATAAAAGGTACCCCGGGGATAACAGGCTGATCTTCCCCAAGAGTCCATATCGACGGGATGGTTTGGCACCTCGATGTCGGCTCGTCGCATCCTGGGGCTGGAGTAGGTCCCAAGGGTTGGGCTGTTCGCCCATTAAAGCGGTACGCGAGCTGGGTTTAGAACGTCGTGAGACAGTTCGGTCCCTATCCGCTGTGCGCGTAGGAGTGTTGAGAAGGGCTGTCCCTAGTACGAGAGGACCGGGACGGACGAACCTCTGGTGTGCCAGTTGTCCTGCCAAGGGCATGGCTGGTTGGCTACGTTCGGGAGGGATAACCGCTGAAAGCATCTAAGCGGGAAGCCTGCTTCGAGATGAGCACTCCCACCTCCTTGAGAGGGTAAGGCTCCCAGTAGACGACTGGGTTGATAGGCCGGATATGGAAGCCCTGTGAGGGGTGGAGTTGACCGGTACTAATAGGCCGAGGGCTTGTCCTCAG